>JANYKF010000264.1 GCA_025361665.1 Clostridiaceae bacterium | reverse complement strand
CGAACGCGGCCACATAAATGCAGCGGAGCAGGAAAAGGGCGAACAGCACGACGGTCAGCGCCGCGCCGTAAAATCCGAGTTTTTCACCCAATGCCGAAAAAATCATGTCCGTTTGGGATGCGGGCACCCAGTTCGCCGCATAGTCCCGCGTCAGGTCAACCTGGTTTTGCCCGGACCCGATGGCACGGATGGCCATCCGCACCTGATAGGCGGCATCCTTGGAGTAGGCGGCCGGATTCACAAAGGAAAGCAGCCGCTTCATCTGGTATTCATCCAGCACTTTCGGCATCACGTAGACCCACACGGGAATGGCCGCGGCCGCCATGACCGTGACGCTGATGACGATATACCGATATTTGAATCCCCACACGAACAGCATGCACAGGAGCACGAACACGCAGACCATCGCCGTGCCGAAATCCGGCTGCATGAGGATGAGCAGGATGGGCAGCAGCATGAATCCGGCGAGCATCAGGTAATTCGGAAGGTTCCCTTTGTCCCGGACCCGCTCGAAGAAGAAGGCCCCGACCAGCACCATCGAGATTTTCGCGAGTTCCGACGGCTGGAAGGAAACAGGACCCAGCAGAAGCCATCCGCTCATGCCGACCTCCTCCCGTCCGTGCCCATAGAACAGAACCAGCACGAGCATTCCGGTTGTTACGGCATAAGCCACAAAACCGAGAATGCGGAAGTCCTTGTAGTCGAAAAAAAAGAGGACGGTCATGCAGACGAGACCAATCACAGCGGCGACCAGCTGTTTCGAAAACATGCCCGGATCGCCCTTCTGCATGGCCACGCTCCGCAGGACCAGCAAGCCGATGGCATGCAGGGCCAGGACAATGGCGAGAAGGAACCAGTCCATGGTGCGGAACAGACTCGGACCTCGTTTGTGCTCAACCAATACCATGGGTTACGCCTCTCTGCTGTCTTGATTGGCATCCGCCGCCTGGGCGTCTTTCTCATTGGCATCCGCCTGCGGCTGCAATTCCCCATCCTCGTGCAGCGCACGCAAAATGTCCCCGTATGCGCTTTTCCCGACTTCCGACTCTTCTTTTTTCATCATGCCGGCTGCAGCGGCAGCAGCAGCTGTTTCCCCTGTTTCCCCTGTTTCGCATGCAATGGCTTTTCCGGCAGCATCCACCGTTACTCCTGCAGGAACCGCAACCCATTCGGCATCCGCCGTGCGGCCCCGTATGATGAACAGGACGATGCCGGTGGCAGCGATGGTCGCAGCGACCAGCATGTTGGCCCGCAGCGTTGAATTAGCGAAAGAGAATACATCGGTCCGGATAAATTCCATGCCGAACCTTCCAATGCTGTAGAGAAACAGATAAGCCGCGAACACCTGCCCGCGCTTTTTGCTTCGGGGGCGGAACCGCATCAACATGGCGAAGACCAGGAGATTCCAAAGGCTTTCATACAGGAAAGTGGGATGAACCGGCAAATTGCCGTCCACGCCCGGATTCGGGTATGCCTTGATGATGTTGCCGGTCATGCCCCAAGGGAGCGTTGTGTTTCCCCCGTACAGCTCCTGGTTGAAAAAGTTGCCGAACCGGCCGATGGCCTGGGCCAATGGCAGGTAGACACAGGCAAAATCCACCCAGTTCCAGAAATTGTATTTCCGTACCCGGCAGAAGACCACCACCGTGAGCACGGCACCGAACACGGCGCCGTAAATCGTGATGCCGCCCTCCCAGATGCGAAAGACACCCCAAAGGTCGTTGCGGAAGGAGTCCCACTCCACCACGACGAAAAACAGCCGGGAGAAGATGACGGAAACAGGCAGTGCGAACATGAACATGTCTACGAAACTGTCGCTCGTGATGCCATACCGGGCAGATTGCCGCAAAGTCAGCGCCAATGTGGCGAAGATGGCCAGCGAAAGCATGATGCCATACCAGCGGACCGAAAAGGGTCCCACCGAAAAGGCAACGGGATCAATTAGCCATTTGATGCCCAGAGCGGGAAAGGCGATGAAGTTCATGTCTGTTTCCTCCTCAAGCATGTTTGCTGCCTGGAATCTGTTTTTCCCGGATTGGACGGGACGTTGAAATCGCAACCGGCCAGGTTCCGGCTGCCTTTCCTGACTAGGCCGCACTTTCCGGGATTGGGCGGATGACGGACAGGGCACTGGGTTTCACCAATACTTCGCGGATGACCCGGTTCACTTCCTCCAGGGTCAGCGTGGCGTACACATCGGCCAAATCAAAGTGGCAGGTGTCGGCAAACCCGTTGTCCACCAATTCCCTCGCCAGAAGTTCCAGGGAATTCAGGCTGCGGATGAACTGGCCTTCATGAGCCCGGCGGACCCGTGCGAAGGACTCCGCATCCAACCCATCCGCTACAAGCTGCACTACCGCTTCCTTCATGGCCGTTGCCACTTTGTCTGGATCCGGGCTTTGGCCGCCCCATGTGACGAATCCGAAAGCGGGCACCATCATGACATCCGTGCCGAACGACTCATTGATGAGGCCATCCTCGTATAACCGGCTGTACAGTTCGGAACTGCGTCCCACAAGGGCATCCATGGCGATTGAAAGCGCCGTGCGGCGCCGCAGCAGCGGCGTGCCGGTGGAAACCGCGTCATCGCGAACCCCCATCAGGAACAAAGGCATCGAGACAACCAGCAGCTGTTCACGGACTTCCCGTGCAACCCCCTCCTGTTCCACGGGATAGACTTTCCCGATGCGTCCGCGGTTTTCCTGCTGCTCGATCCTGTCGTTCACCATGGCGACCACGGCTTCCGGATCCACGTCCCCCACAACCGCGAGGGCCATGTTGGACGGACTGTAGAAAGTATGATAGCAATCGAGGAGCAATTCTTTCGTGATCCCCGCAATGGTCTCCACCGTCCCGGCGATGTCGAGTCTGACGGGATGCAGGCGGTACAGGCAGGTGAGGAGGTTGAAAAAGACACGCCAGTCCGCATTGTCTTCGTACATGCGGATTTCCTGACCGATGATGCCTTTTTCCTTTTCGACGTTCTCGTCTGTCAGCCACGGGTGCTGGACATAATCGAGCAGCAGCCGTAAATTTTCGTCAAAACGGTCCGTACAGGTGAAATGGTAGGCCGTTTCATGAAAAGAGGTGAAAGCATTGGGCGATGCGCCAAGCTTGGAAAACTTCTCCAGGACATTCCCATCCTGCTGCTCGAAAAGCTTGTGTTCCAGAAAATGCGCGATGCCGTCCGGCACCTCCGTCTCCGCATCCGCTCCGGGCTTGCGGAACCGGTTGTCGACGGAGCCGTAGCTTGTGGCAAAAACGGCGGTCTTCTTCTGATAACCTTCCTTGCGGACGATGTAGACCTTCATCCCGCTGGAATGGACATAGGTGTGCAGGGTTTCGCCGAGGCGATCATACTGTTTCATCTCCAACATGGCTGTTCCTCACTTTCCCGTGGAATCCGCGTTGTCGGCCGGCTGCAGGAAATAGACCGTATCCAGGGCAACCCTTTGGGCCACGCGGACGACATCCGCCATCGTGACGCGGGAAACCTTTTCCGCCAGGGTGTCCAGCGATTCCTCCACCCCGAGCATGTGCTGGCCGAAGTGGAACTCCACGATGCCCGGCTGGCTGTCCTGCGTGGCCTTGAAAGAGGTGTCCAGGGAACGTAGGGTGGCGTCGAACTCGTCGGTTGTGACGGCACCGCGATGCATGTCGGCAAGCTGTTCCAGAATGATGGTCTCCGCCTTTTCGCGGTTGGCAGACTCGATGCCGCTGTTGATGAACATCAGCCCTTTGTGCCGCTCCAGGCGCGAAGATGCGTAATACGCGAGGCTGGCCTTCTCGCGCACATTCTGGAAGAGCTTGCTGTGCAGATCACCGCCAAGAATGCCGTTGTAGACCATCAGGGCCGGCCAGTCGGGCGAATCCGGGCGGACATGGGTGCGAAGGCCCATGCAGAGCTTTCCCTGGTTCACTTCCATGACATCGGACACGTATCGGACCGACCGCTGTTCATCGGATTCCGGAACAGGCCCTGAATGGACAGCAGTCGGGAAACGTTTCATCGAGGCAAACCCGTCCATCCGGGACTGCACGTCAGAATCCGGCATTTCTCCGGAGAAGTAGATATATGCGGGACATGTGCGAATCAGTTTTTCCCACGCAACGGTCACCTGGCATGCATCCAGCGCGGCCGCATCCGATTCGCTGCCCTCTGCGTGAACGGCGAACGCCTCCCCCCGGCACATCTCTTCCACGCACCGCAGGGAGGCATACCGGATTTTGTCGTTGACCCGGCTCCGGATCGCATCCAGAAGGTTTTCCCGCTCCTGCGCGAACACTTCCCGGCGAAAGCAGCCTTCCACCAGGACCGGCCTGGTGAGCAGTTCCGTCAGGAGTGCGGAGGTATCGGCAAACAACGGTTCTCCCCCGCTGGCGTACCGATCGGCCACATGGGCCACGGACAAGTGGATGACCTGGGTCTCGCCTTTTTTCATGACCTGGGAGTCAAAAGAGGCGCCATACAGATCCTCCAGTCTGAGTTCCAGCAGGCGGGAGGTCGGGTACCCCTCGCATCCCCTTTTCAGCAGTGACGGAACCAGCGCATTGGCTGAAGCGGTTTCCGCCGTCAATGGATCGGTGATGAAAATATCCGTGCGCGCGGTCTTGAACTTGTCCGACCGTATCCTGAAAAAACGAATGCCGTTGACAGTGCCAAGGCTTTCGGCGTCCGCACATGGTTTTCGGCTCATGCTTCTTCCCTCCTGTTTCCGACTGAAAAGGGTGCGAACCGCAGGTTTCACGGCCGCGATGTGCGCGTACCGGAAATCCGGACGTGCAAAAGCATTATACCATACCGCCGACTGGCGGAAAACTCGTCAATTCCCTTTGTCAACTCTCAGTCCTGCAAACCCTCCTTCCTGCCAACCCTTCCGCCAGTCAACTCTCAAGCCAATTCCGAATGTCATCCAAGTCGAGGAAATCGCCCACAATGGCGTGCGCCCCGGCT
This sequence comes from Clostridiaceae bacterium, assembly GCA_025361665.1. Lineage (GTDB taxonomy): Bacteria > Bacillota > Clostridia > DSM-8532 > DSM-8532 > JAEWSN01. The sequence continues at coordinate 12,124 of JANYKF010000264.1, read as the reverse complement.
TTGACAAGCCTTTCACGCTTGATCGGGCTGATTCCGCAGCGCGTCTCCTCGTTGCTCGCAACGCCAAGGGTCAACGCGCCGACTTCCCTGCCAAGCGCGATTTCCACCCTGCCATCCCCAATGACAATCACTTCGGGACCCTGAAGACCGTTCTCTTTGATCAGTTTCCTCAGAACGGCTTCCTTTGAGCAATCCACCCGGCCCGGGGGAGCTCCCGCGATTTCTCTGAAGTACCGGGCAATGCCCAGCACTTCCGCTTCCCTGCTCACATCGGCATGATCCGTGCCGCTTGCAACGTAGACTTCAATGTCACGGGACTTGAAGAATTCAAGCAGGTCGATGCTGCCCATGACAAGAAAATCAGAAACAGTCTTCCGACCGCTCTCGATCTCCCTGATTCTCTCGTTGACAGGCACCATCAGCCTGGCATTGTACTGCTCCTTGTACCACCAGGGATCCCTGCCCGCATGTGGGCTTCTGCCATGCCTTGCAACGGCCTCGGCCAGCCATTTCATCTGATGGTACGTTTGAATGCCGGTCGACTGATCGATATAGGCTCGAATTTCCTCAACCAGTTCCCCATCAACCAGTTCCCCATCTGCCGGGGTTGAACCCGCAATCATTTCGAGCATCAATGGCGCCATGATCTGTTCCCAGCCATGCCGCAGGGTTGATATCGTCCCGTCAAAATCAAGGACGGCAACCTGAATCCGCAGCCCCATCCTGTCCTGTGCCCGAATCATCTCCATATGGGCTCAAACTCCTGATGGCGGCGCCATCTCATCATTTGCCTGCTTCAGAAGTTCCTGCAGATTCATCACTTGTTTCGTCCTCATGCTCGTCTCTGCCGCAATCGCCATCACGGAGCCGAGCAGGCCGGCCCTGGCGTCGCTTCTATCCTCTTTTCCCCCGCTTGCGACGGAATCGATGAAATCCGTGAAGATTCCCCGATCCCCGCCGCCATGGCCGGAATCCGCCGCGCTGAACTGATAGGTGACCACGTCATGCGGAAAAAGGCGCCCGACGGTGATCGAAAGCCCGGCCAGATCCGCGTAAAGCGTCGCTTCCGTACCGAACAGGATCATTGTCCGCGTCGCCCTGTCACCGAACATCGAGACGGTGAAGCTGGCCGTGACTTGATTCCGGTACTCCAGGTTCACGACCTCATGGTCAACGATGTCCTTCTCGCAGTTGAACACGCAGATATCCTCCACACAATTGAAGTTCCCATAGTCTTCGGGTTTATAGAAGTATTTGCAGCTGTGCTTCAATCCGCAATCAGCGCATTTTTCGGCGGCATCCTGTTTGGGATTGAAAAAGCTCCTGCTTCCGAAGGCTGACAGCCAGACCGGTTCATCACCGATGATCCAGTTGAGGATATCCATGTCATGGCTGCACTTCGCATTCAGGAAACCTCCGTTGTTTTTGCTGAACCGGTGCCACCTCCGGAAAAAGCTTCCGGCATGAAGATGACCCATCATTTCCTTTGCTTCCACGGAAATCAATTGGCCCAGTGCGCCGCTGTCGACGATTTCCTTTATCCTGACATACAGGTTCGTATGGCGCATGACAAAACCCATGCGGAATATGCGGTCATGTCTCATGCTTTCCGCATAAATGGCGAAACAATCATCCAGCGTCGTGGCCATCGGCTTTTCCAGGAAAACATGCTTTTCCTTTTTCATGCAGGCGATGGCGATGTCCTTGTGGGCCGTATCGGAAGCGCAGATGAAGACAGCGTCGATTTCCTCGTTTTCGAGCATTCCCTGATAATCGGAGTAAAGGTTCGGTGAATCCGCTTCGCTGTAATAGAACTTCGAATATCTCCGCATTTTTTCAACATCAATGTCAACCAACGCTTTCACAGCGACATCCCCGCGGATGCCGGACAAGCACATTTCAGTAAACGCCGTTGACCTGCTGCCAGTACCGATGATCGCAACGTTCATTTCGTTTTCCTCCATCATCCACGCTCGTGTTCTTCGCGGATGCTCCTTATTTGCACAGTTTGAAGGTCTTGATCTCATATGGTTTCATTTCAAAGGTGAAACTGCCGTTTTCCATCGCACAAGTTCCTATCTCATTTTCCAGCAGATCACATTCGGCAACCCGGCCGATTTTTTCAAACAGGGTCACCGTCGTCAGGGAACGGCTGTTATGGAACTCATATAGCCTGACAATGATGTCATCGCTGTCTTCCGCCTTTTTCACGACTTCGATCAGGACATTGTCGCTGTCCACGCTCATGAAGGAGAAATTCGCCGGGTATTTCCCGCCGTGGCCTTCACCATCCGATTCGGCATGTCCTTCCTCAAGCACGCTGAATAGAGGCACGTTGAGGTCATATGACATTTTGACCGTCTTCGCCTCTTTCCATCCTCCCTCGTGCGGATAAAGGGAATAAGTGAATCTGTGCTTCTCCCTGTCCGCTTCGGGATTGGGATGGTTGCCGGATTTGATCAGGGTCAGGCGCATGTCGCCTTCCCGGATGTCGTGCCCGTATTTGCAGTCGTTGAGCAGGCTGACGCCATATCCGCCTTCCGAAACATCCACCCATTTGTGGGCGCAGACCTCAAATCTGCCCACATCCCAGGAAGTATTCCAATGCGCATTCCGCTCCACATTTCCGTAGGACAGATCACAGGTAGCCTTGCTTGCATTGACATCAATCGGGAACTGGACCTTCAGCAGGACCTGGTTTTCCTTCCAATCGACGCGGGTGTCGAAATCAATGCGCGGAATGTCATGGTAAATCATGATATCCTGGACAATGCGGGATTCGGAAAAGCGGCGGTGGATCCTCAGACAGCCTCTGACTGGGCCCGTTTCCATGACTTCCATTTTCTCGACATCATTCACATCCCACATTTTTTCAAGATAGAAGATGTCGATGTCCCAATTGTCATGAGCCATCGGCTTATCCTCGAAGGCCTGAAGCGCATTGCCCTTCCGCCCGGCCTTGAGCACCTGCCTGCCGCATCGTTTGTCAAACAGCTCTGCAATGGTTCCATCCGCTCCAAGCCTGATGAGGAAGAATTGGTTCTCCAACCTTTGCGGCGTCACGACCATCGTGTTCGCGCTGGCGGGTGTCGGCGCGACAGGTTTCGATTCGCCCGGATAGTAAGTATTGCATCCTTTTGACGGCAAATGCCCGGCATGGAACAGGATGCTTTCCGTTTTGCCCTCGTCCGCAAGGCAGGCCTCGTCCTCGAAGCGGCATCCTCTGACCGCCGGGCAGGCATCCTCTTCAAAGCGGTATTCCCTGGCCGCTGTCTGGCAGGGAATCGTTTCACCGGTCCGCGAATCAATCAGGCTCGGGAAATCCAGCCCCTTAGGCACGCAAAGGCTCACAATGCCATCCCGTTCAAATCCAAGGGTATTGAAGACAACGACCCCGGTTTTCTCAAGGGCCATCTGCGAACTGATTCCATGAAGGGCTTCCCCAATCAGTTCTTCCCCTGTTGCCTTGATCTGTTCGTATTGAATCCTGGACTCATCATACACTTCCTTGATCGACGAACCCGGCAGAATGTCATGGAACTGGTTCAGCAGAATGCATTCCCATCCTTTGTGGATCAGCGCCTGCGGATAAGCCTGCCCCACGCCCACGGAAAGGATCCTGAGGAATTCGACATCCTGATAGAGAAACTCGGACTTGCGGTTGTATCGCTTGTTTCGTCCCATGGAAGTGTATGTGCCTCTGTGATATTCCAAATACAGTTCGCCAACCCACTTGGGCAGGTATTTATGATCCTTCACCTGCGTCTGAAGCCTGTGGAAATAGTCCAGCGAAGTCCCCTGAACCACCTTGGGACAGCCGGGAATCGCTTTCTCCATTCGCCTGCCGTATTCCAGCTGTTCCCTGGTGGGACCCCCGCCGCCGTCTCCATAACCATAGGAGATGAGCACATCCTGGTTGATGCCCTTGTCCTGATATCTCCTCCAGGCACCAATCACCGCTTCGGGACTGAGAAAGCCGTTGTATGTGGTGAAATAGGCCTCCGGGCTCCTCCCGATTTCCTTTGTGGTGATGAGATGCGACAATATCTCACTTCCGTCGATCCCCGCCCACAGGAACGTATCCGCCGGAAACTTGTTGAACTGGCTCCAGTTGATTTTCGTCGTCATGAAATAGTCGATGCCGGACTTTTTCATGATCTGCGGCAGCAGGGCGCTGTACCCGAAAACATCCGGCAGCCACAGCACGCGGTTGTCCACTCCGAATTCGTTCATGAAGAACCTTTTGCCATGAAGGATCTGCCGTATCAGGGACTCGCCGGAAGAGAGGTTGCAATCGGCCTCCACCCACATGGCGCCTTCCGCTTCCCAGCGCCCCTCAAGGATCTTCTCCTTCACTTTTTCATATAAATCAGGGTGATCTTCTTTTAGAAACTGATATAACTGGGGCTGGCTCGACATGAAGACATACTCCGGATATTCATCCATCAGCTTCAGCACCGTCGCGAAACTACGGCAGACTTTCTGCCGGGTCTGCGACAGGGTCCAGAGCCAGGCCACATCGATGTGCGTGTGCCCCACGCTGGTGGCAATGGCTTCGAATGGGCCGCACATGCCTTTGTAGACGACTGTATCGATGAATGCCTGTGCCTTCTCCATTGCTCGATGGTACCCATCGGAGTAAGGTTTTCTGAGATCGAGGAGGTTGATGGTTTCATTCAATGCGGCCAGCAGGTCCATCCGCATTTTCGCCTCGACGGGGAGCTGTTCTGCCACAAGGAGAGCAGTTTGAATGTCGTAGTACAGTTTTTTGACGGATTCGTCCTCCATCGCAATACTCAGGGAGAGACCCGTCTTTTTGCCGGATCCGCCGCTGTATGCATGAAGATCGATCCGAAAGACTTCTCCGGCTTTCGCGCATCCGGAAAGTATGCATTCCGTGTGGTTGACATCCATCCCCTGCATGATTTCCCCGTTCACGCGCAGGATGAACTGGGGATTGATAGCGTCCCAACCGGACAGAGCCGTTTTCACTTCAAGGACGAGTGCCCTTCCGTCAAATGCTTCCGGCGTGGATATCTTTGCCCTGAACCAGGAAAACGGTTCGTCCCCGCCCCACAGCTCATCCGGAACGAAAGCGGCCCAAGAGGTTGCGTCGCTTTCGACAGCCTCAATGGACGGATAGTCACCTTTCTTCACCAGGATATCCTTCACCGCCATCCGGCCGATGAATATCTGGCTTTTCAATTCCTCGCAGATGGTTTTCACTCTTTTCAAATCAAAATACATCGCTTCACCCCTCGTTGAAGAATCCAATCCGCATGCCGCCTGAACCCCATGCCGCGGGCATTCTTTCACCCAATAGTTCACCATTCCTTGAAACCTGCTCCATGGATACATTATACTGTCATATGCAGGCGAATATCAAAGGCAGTTTCACGAAGTGCAGTTTCACGAAATGTTGTTTCATGAAGTCAGCTTCATGCACGGAGTGGAATCCGTTTTCCGAGGAGGAATGGTGATAGAGCAGGATGATTTGACAATCCGTCCATTCGAAATGGACGACCGCAGCCAGGTGGAAGCCTTTTTCAAACAAATGGGCGGGGCAACCCGTGCCATGTTTGACAGGGGCAATGGAAACCGGGATGGTGCGCTGGGTTTTTTTGAAGGAAAAGACAAAAACACGATCCGGTGGCTGATACTGGAACAGGGGCGCATGGTCGGATATGTCTTCCTGTGGGATCTTGACACTGGGGTTCCCATGCTGGGGATTGGCGTGGCGGATGATTGTCAGGGCAGACATCTTGGCAGGAAATTGATGCGGATCGCCCATGAACATGCCTTGTCCCTCGGCAAAGGCGGCATCATGCTGACGACCCAAGTCGCCAATGTCAGGGGGCAGGGTTTGTACGAACGATGCGGATATGAGCGGATTGGCATGCATACGAGCGGAGAAGTCCTTTATCTGCTGCGTTTCAGATAAGTGCGGTCAATCGGGCCGGGTCCGGGACGGGATGGGCATTCGCATGGCTATCATTTGACCAGGATTCGAATTGGATTAATCCTTGATTCTCGTGCAAAAAGTCGATTTTCGACTTTTTCATGCAAGTTGCATTTTGCAACTTGCATGCATCCGGCGGCAAATGCCGCCAGATGGCACCGAATCACGTGATTTGGTGTGTTGAAGGCACAAAATGTACCTTCAACATGCAGGATGTCAGAGACATCCTGCATAAAAACTCACAAAAGTGAGTTTTTACACCAGAATCATCCTTGGTTAAGTACCTTGCAGCGCAAGGTACCGGGTGGTATGCTGTGCCCATCGAAACGGCAGACACTGCCGATCTCAAGGAATTTGGTGAAACCATGCAGGTGCAGTTCAAAAAAGGAAGGTCCCGGAGGTTCTCATGAAAACAGGGAAAATCATATTTTGGACAATAATCGCCCTTCTTCTCTCCGGCACGCTGCTTGTATTCGGTCTGCCTGAAGACATGAAAAAAGGAGCACTGACGGTTTCCTTTGAAGACATTCTGAACTTCGGACCCGGAAAAACCGTTGCCATCGATCAGACCGAGGTGATGCGTGCAGAACCGTTCAAACGAATCGAAATCCTGACCGACAACCCGGATCTGAAAGTGAAGATAGTGACTGGAAATGATGCATCCGTCCATCTGAGCGGAACGGTCAAGACAACTTTTCCCGGGAATGTGCCGAAACTGGTGAAGGAAGAAAAGGGAGACACCCTGATTTTTCACCTTGAAAGGGAACAACAGGGAAGTTTCGGATTTTGCAGCGGCAATCTGGTGGTGGAGGCAAGCCTGCCCGACAGTTGGCATGGCAGCCTTTTCCTTGAGGGTGCCTCTTCCGAAATCAGTCTGGGCACAGGGGATTTCGCTTCAATTGAAATCAGGGGCGCTTCCGGCGACTTGTCGCTTGGCACGCTGAAAACCGCAGGAAGTCTCGTCCTGGAAACGGCCTCCGGTGAAATCGCGCTGAAGGATGCGAAAGCAGGTACAATTACAATCGCTTCCCAATCCGGAGATATCCGGGCAGGAAGCTTGAGCGCCGACAGCATCCGGTTCAGCGGTGCATCTTCTCTGGTCGAGGGTCTGGAACTGTCCGGCAAAGTGGAAGCAACCACCGCATCCGGCGATATCAGCCTGACCATGGGCAATCCCAAGGGATCCATCACCGCCGGCACGGCCTCGGGTCGGATCCGCATTCAGGTTCCTGTCGGAACCGGGCTTGATGTGGATGCCGGCAGCATCAGCGGTACCATTTCCGGGAATCTGTCCCTGAATGACGGGAAAAAGACGGAGCACGCCTGGACAGGCACTTCCGGCGACAAATCCGTCAAAATCCGCGTGAATGCAGCATCGGGTGATATCGTTCTGAACTGACGGTGATTGGTCGACTAGCCCTTCATGCCGGTCATGGCAATGCCCTCGATGAAATATTTCTGCCCCAGCAGGAAAACGATCAGGACCGGAGCTATGACAACGGTGGAAGCTGCCATCATCAGTTCCCATTGCGCGTTGTACATGCCGCGAAAGAGCTGCAGGCCAAGTGACAAGGTGAAGTTCTTGTCGCTGTTCAGATAGACAAGCGGGCCTAAAAAGTCATTCCAGTAATACATGAAGGAGAAAAGGCCGACGACCACCATCGCCGGACGGGTCAAGGGCATGATGATCTGGGTGAAGATGCGCATATAACCTGCACCGTCAATCAGGGCCGCTTCATCCAAATCCATGGGGATTGTCCGATAAAACTGCCTCAGGAGAAAAATGTTGAATACGCCTCCGCCAAACCAGGCAGGCACGATCAGCGGATAAAAAGAATCGATGGCATTGAGCAGCCTCCACCCGATGAAGGTGGGAATCAGCGTGACCGCGTAAGGCAGCATCATGCTGGTGAGAATCGCGCCAAATACGAAATCGCGGCCGGGCCAGCGAAGCCGTGCAAAGGCAAACGCGCAGATGGCGCTGGTGATAATCGTCCCGCTGACGCCGCCGACAACAATGATGACGGTATTCAGAAAATACTGGTTGAACGGCAGTACGGTCAAGGCTTTGGCGTAATTGTCAAACCTCACGGGGTTGGGCAGCCATACGGGCGGCATGATGAAAATCTGCGAAAGCTTCATCAGGGAACTGCGCACCATCCAGAAAAACGGCAGCAGGCAAGATGCCGACATTCCGAGGAGGAAAATATATGTAAGGATATCGCCTGTTATTTTTCTGCGTTTCATCAGTTTTTTGCCTCCCCCTCATAATAGACCCACATGTTGGATGAGCGGAACACAAGCACGGTCAGGATGCTGATGATGACAAAAAGAACCCATGCGATAGCGGACGCGCTGCCCATTTTTTGAAAAGTGAAGGCCTCTCGATAAAGATAAAACACGTAGAAAAGGCTGGCATTATTCGGACCCCCTTGTGTCATGATGTAGGCAGAGGTGAAAGACTGGAATCCCCCTATAAAACCCATGACAAGGTTGAAGAATATGGTGGGGCTCATCATTGGAAGGGTGACATGTGTGAAACTCTGCAGGCTGTTGCCACCGTCAATTTCCACCGCTTCGTACAAATGGCGGGGAATTCCCTGCAAACCGGCGAGAAAGATGACCATCGTGCCGCCGGTCGTCCAAAGGCTCATGAAGACGAGGGAAGGTATCACGGTTTTTTCCGAAAATATCCACAGGCTGGTCGGCAACCCGGCGGACTTCAGCAGGCTGTTGACGAGGCCGAGGTCCGGATTCAGGAGCCAGAGCCATATCATTGAAATCGCGACCGCCGGTACAATGGAAGGAAGATAGTAGATCGAGCGGAATAAGGCGCGGAATTTGATGTCGCGATTCATGATCAATGCGATGGAAAAGGCGAAAATCAACTGAGCGGGCACACTGAGCACAACGTAATAGGATGTTACGAGCAGCGACTTGTAGAAAAATGGATCCAGGCCGCTGAACAGATTCGTGTAATTATCGAAGCCGACGAATTTCGGCTGGATGAGCACGCGATAGTCCGTAAAGCTGAGCACAAGGCTCGCCAGCATCGGGCCAAGCGTGAAGATGATGAAACCCAAAACAACAGGCATTGCAAACAGCCAACCTGCGATCGCCTCTTTTTTCGTTCGCATAACGGACACCCTTCCCGATTTGTTCTGGCTTGGCAACAAATCGCATCCCTAAAAACGCAATCTTGCGCCTGAACCCTGCCGTCTCAGCAGCAGGGTTCAGGCACAAACGAATTACTTTTGCGCGATTGCGGTGTTATCTGCCAAACTGTTTCATTGCTTGCATAAGAGTCGCGTCTATGCACGACGGCGGCATTTTCAACTTATGCTTATTTGCCATAGCGACCTTTCAACTCGGGCTTGACCTTGTCGGCGATGCCGTCGAGGGCTTCTTTTGCTGTCTTTTCACCCAGCCACACCTGTTCAAGGGCGGCACCGACGATGGCATCGATTTTGGCGAAGTTCTTGATGGTGTAGGATGGCCCCGGCACGCCATTGGTCATTGTCTGTTTCATGATGGCGTCTTTGTATCCATCGGGATGCGCCGCATTGTTTTCAGCCCATTTTGAAATGAGTTCAGGCTTTGTGTACCAATCTTTCAGAAGGGGCATCCAAAGCCCGCCGGCCTGCAGATCAATGGAGCTTTCCGGATTCGCGAGCCATTTGTAAAGGAGCCATGCTTCTTCCGGATACTTGGTGGACTTGAAGATGACGGTCGGAGAACCCAGTACAAGTGTGATGCTGGTCTTCAATTTCGGCAGGACACCCACGCCGAACTTGAAATCGGCGGCGCCAAGGTCAAGCAGGCACCATTGGCCGTCTATGGACATGGCAACCTGTTTGGACTGCAGGGAGACTGTGGGTGCGGGAAGAGCCTTGGATTGAATCGGAGAGGGGCATACGTGATATTTGTTTATCAGGTCTGACATCTTCTGTATGGCTTCCACCGCCTCGGGCTTCGTAAGGGTGAACTCGGTGCCGTCTGCGTTCAGATAGTCACCACCGTTTGAATAGACGGCCCAGAGCCATCCGGCCCACCATGTGCCGAACTGCACGCCGTATTGCTTGATGTTCTTGCTGTCGAAAGCGGAGTCCAGCGCATTTTTGCCATTGCCGTCTATCGTGAGTTTCTGTGCAGCCTCGACAAATTGTTCCCATGTCCACGCAGTGTCAGCGGTGATCGGAACCGTGACGCCCGCTTTTTCTGTCAATTCCTTATTGTAGAAAATGGCAAATGCTTCAACGGCGGTATTGGTGCCGATTGATTTGCCAGGAGCCCAGTCATACCAGATGTTGGAAAGAAAGCTTTCTTTCTTTAGCTCCGTATCTTTGTCAAGGAACTCAAGGATGTTGTAGATCTTGCCTTCTTCCGCCCAGGGGAATGCAAGGCCTTCACCGAGATAGGCGATGTCAGGCGCGGTATTGCCGGCTACCATCGTAGTGATTTTGGTTTCATAATCGGCGGGTATGTGCTGTGCGTCTACTGTGATATAAGGGTATTTCTTCTGAAAATTCGCCATCGTCTTCACGACGGCATCTTTCTCGATCGGGCTGCCCCAATAGGTGAATTTCAGAGTCACAGGCTGTTTCGGTGCAGGCGTGGCAAGCGCGGATTCTGCAGGCTTGACGGATGCGGGAGCAGCAGACGTGGCCGGCCCGGCAGCACCGCAGGCCGAGAAGAGAATGCCGAGAACCATGACAAGTGCGAGGAACAGTGCGATTCTTCTTTTCATTGTTCTTCCTCCTTGTAATAATGAGTATGGCACCGACATGACGGTACCCTTACAGCTTTCATGATAGCATTCGGGTATTTTGCATGTATATTCTAAAATTTCTTGAATGGTGGACTATTCTATTGGCATTTTCACCGTAAAGGTATCCGGATCCGCACCTGCACACCCTGGTCGATGGCGGAATGCATTTCAACGGAACCCGCTGCGCCATAAAGAAGCTGGATCCGCTTGATGATGTTGTGCGTGCCTACGTGCCCCTCGTCCCCCGAAAGCACGCTTTCACATTTTTCAGGAGACATTCCCTGTCCGTTGTCCATCACTTCGAAAACGCCGGTTTGATTTTGGATGCTGCCTTTCAGCTGCAGAAGACCACCGCTTTCCATATTTTCAAAACCATGAAGGATGGCGTTTTCCACAAAGGGCTGCAAAAAGAGTTTGGGCACCATGGCAGGGAGCAAGTCGGGGTCAATCTCGATTTTCGTCTCAAAACGGCCCTCAAAGCGGCTGGTCATAATCATGATGTAGTTTTCGAGCCACTTCAGATCCTCTGAGAATTCAACAACCCCCTGACGTCCTTTTGATGTGTATCGAAGCATATCGCTCAGCGCCATCAGCATGCGTCCGATGTCCGGCTGATTGTTTTCTATGGCCATCCAGTTTATCGTGCCAAGCGTGTTGTACAGGAAGTGCGGATTCAATTGAAAGTTCAGCGCAATGATCTCCGCCTCCCTTTCCTTGATCAGCTGGATGTAATTCTCGTCAATCAACCGTCGTATTCGCTCGTTCATCCCGTTGAACCGGTGAGCCAGGAGGGCAATTTCATGAAAGCCGCCGATTGGGACCAGAATGTCGAAATTACCTTCTCCCGTACGGTCTATCCCTTCAAGGAGGACATAAAGCGGCCGGGTGATTCGAGCAGAAAGGATAATCGCCGCGGTCACCGACAGCAACAGCAGGAAAAAGGCAAAGTACAGGCTCATTCGTTGAAACAGGGACAGCCCGCCAATGATGTTCTTCACCGGAACAATCTCAAGGACGGTCCAGCCCGTGGAAGACATGACCTCGCGGCAGACAATCATCGCCTCGCCTTTCAGCCTGAAAACACCCTCCGACAACGGATGATCAAGCCAGGATGAATCAAAGACGGCAGTTGTCAGAGAAGAATCGGATGAGGCGACAATCTCATCCCTGTCAGTCAATACATAGAATTGTGCTCCTTTGTAATGAAGTATGTCCGCGAATCTCTCCTTGAAAATCTCAGGCTTGAAATTCAGGATCAATACCGGGGATTTCATGGTTGTCGGGTATTTCGAGTATCCGCCGGAAATTAGGGGAACGGTCATCGCGTTGAAAATGCGGACCGCGGAAAAAAGATACCGGTAGTCGACATCCGCATCCTGCAGGCTTTTCATTCCGAG
>JANYKF010000262.1 GCA_025361665.1 Clostridiaceae bacterium | reverse complement strand
CTCGGCCAGGGGCGAAGCGCTCAATTTTATGATCGACGTGCGTTCCCAATAAGTAATAGTTTGCATGCAGGGTGCAATTCGTAAGTACAAGGTGCTCAGTGATTGACGACATATTGTGACGCGCGGTGCGAATGTAATGGTGGCAGTCTATGACGTGCTGACCTGTTGGGGTGCCGACCATCCGCTTTTCTCCCAAACGCCCCCTATTCTAGGCGCGCAAACGGCGCGATTGTCCCAACATGACCATGGAGGACGTGCAGATCATCCGGGACGCCGTGCCGGATCTCAAGAACGTCGCACCTTATTACAGCGGTCGCGGCGGATCCATCCTCATCGCCGACAAGACCCGCATGATCCTGTTCAACGGCGTGATTCCCATTGCGCGGGAGCAGTCGTCCATGGACATCGTGGATGGACGCTACATTACGGACAATGATGTGAAAACCAGGGCGAAAGTCTGCCTGATCAGCGCATCGACAGCCTATTCCGTCTTTCACCACGTCAATGCGGTGGGAGAGAAATTCATGTTCAAGATGCGTTCCGGTGCCACGACATCCCTGACGGTCGTGGGCATCATCGACAGCCAGATCGATTCCCTGACCAGCATGTTCGGAGATCAGGCGCCTGTGCCGGTAACCTTGCCCATTTCCACCGCCATGGAGCTTGCGGGGAGCAAGGACGTCACCGAGATCCGGGTGGTCATGACGGACAATTCCCAACTCAAGGCCGCCGGCCTCAGCGCGGTGCGCGCGCTTGAATTCGTCAAGGGCGTCAAGGAAGCTTATAGTGCCACCAGTTCGGATGACGTGCTCACCCAGCTCAACAACATCCTCGCCATGATCCAGCTGGCGCTCGGGATCATTGCCGCCGTCACGCTGGCCGTTGGCGGCATCGGCATCGTGAACATCATGCTGGTTTCCGTCACGGAGCGCACGCGTGAAATCGGTGTCCGCAAGGCACTCGGGGCACGCAAGCAGGACATCGTGCTGCAGTTCGTGGCCGAAGCCGTCCTGATGACGGGCATTTCCGGTTTCATCGGCATCGCGATGGGGGTGGCGGCGGGTTCCATCATCTCGGCCGTCATCAAGATTCCTCCGGTGGTGGATTTTCCAACTGTCATCCTTGCGTTCCTGTTCTCACTCGTCCTCGGGCTCGCATTCGGCGTATACCCCGCGAAACGCGCGGCAGACCTGGATCCCATCGAGTCGCTGCGGTACGAATGAGGTGATTGCACGATGATTGCACGATGACCATTCATGACCATTCGGGTAGTGACCATGATGTCCGCACTGCTGTTCCCGAAACATGATGTGGTATAATGCCGGTGCGGGAGGAACGGAAACATGGGATATATCAAGAACATCAGAAGAAGCGCCGGACACGCCCCGCTGTTCATGCCGGGTGCTGGTCATTGATCCGGAAGAGTGCCTGGAAGCAAGGTTTTTTACATTGGCGGAGTTCCCGGACGATTCGGATATCCACCTGACGGATCGGCCCATGGTGGGCGATCTGGCGGCATGGATGAAAAAACGGGCGTCGGATGGGAAGCCGTCAAGCGCATAATACGGCGAAAAAGAAGGCATTCCGGTTTTTCAGGGGGAAAGGATATCTTGATATGAACATGCAGCAGCGCCTGTCAGGCGAATTCAACCTGAACCTGAATCATGTGGAAAGCATCATCGAACTCATCGATGCCGGCAACACCATTCCGTTCATCGCACGGTACCGCAAGGAAATGACCGGGTCTATCGACGACCAGGTCCTCCGCGCCTTGTCGGACAGGCTCCAGTTTCTGCGCAATCTGGAAGCCAGACGGGCCGAAGTGGCCCGCCTGGTGGAAGAGCAGGGTAAAACGACGGAAGCGTTTACGTTGGCCCTAATCAAAGCGGTCACCCTCCAGGAAATCGAGGATCTGTACAGGCCTTTCCGGCCAAAACGCCGCACCCGCGCCTCCATCGCCCGTGAAAAAGGGCTGGAACCGCTTGCGCTCATGCTGATGCTCCAGGATCCGAAAATGGTGCCGGAAGACGCCGCAAAGTCCTTCGTGGACGTGGAGAAAGGTGTCGCCGACACGGCGGGGGCCCTTCAGGGCGCGCGTGATATCCTCGCGGAGCAGGTGTCGGATGACGCGGACATCCGCCGGAGCATCCGGGAATCCGTCCTGCGGGACGGGATCCTCACCGTCACGGCGAAAAAGGAAGGGGAATCTCCCTATCAGATGTATGCCGATTTCAAGGAACCTGTTGCGCGCATTGCCCCTCACCGCATCTCCGCCATTGATCGCGGTGAGCGGGAAGAATGGCTGACCGTGAAAATGACCATGCCGGATGACCGCATCCTGGGACGGATCTACCAATCCGTTCTGAGGCCGGGGTCCAACGGGGGCACGCCGGCCGGAAAGCAGGTGGTGCAGGCCGCTGCGGATGCCTGGCAGAGGCTGATTGCCCCCTCCATGGAAAACGAAGTGCGCAATCTCCTGTCCGAACATGCCTCGGAGCAGGCAATCGGTGTCTTTGCCAAAAACCTCGGGGGGCTCCTGATGCAGCCACCCATCCGGGTCCATGCGGTTTTGGGCCTTGATCCCGCTTTCCGAACCGGCTGCAAGCTGGCGGTCGTCGATGAAATCGGCGTCGTGCTGTTTACCGGCGTCATTTACCCCACGCCGCCGCAAAGCCGGGTGGAGGAAGCGGAAAAGGTCGTGCTCGCCCTCATTGCGAAATTCGGCATCGAGGTTGTAGCCATTGGGAATGGCACGGCGTCACGGGAATCAGAAAAATTCGTGGCGGACCTTCTGAAAAAGGTGGAGCGGCGTGTCTCCTATGTGATGGTCAGCGAAGCAGGCGCTTCCGTCTATTCGGCTTCGAAGATTGCCGCCGAAGAGTTTCCGGACTTCGACGTATCCCTCCGCTCAGCCGTTTCCATTGCGCGCCGGCTGCAGGATCCGCTGGCGGAATTGGTGAAAATCGACCCCAAGGCCATCGGAGTCGGGCAATATCAGCACGATATCAACCAGAAACGGCTTGATGAGTCCCTCTCGGGTGTGGTGGAAGACTGTGTGAACCGGGTCGGCGTCGATCTCAATACGGCTTCCCCATCGCTCCTTTCCCATGTGGCGGGCATCAATGCGGCCGTTGCGGGCAACATCGTTGCCTGGCGGCTTGAGAACGGCCGTTTCAGCAACAGGAAGCAACTGAAAAAGGTGAAGAAACTCGGTGAAAAATCATATGAACAGTGTGCCGGATTCCTGCGGATTTCCGGAGGGGAGGACATTCTCGACAATACCGGGGTCCATCCCGAATCATATCCGGCTGTCAAAAAACTGCTGGCTTTGGCAGGCTCGGAAGCAAAGGCTGAGGCTGCGGGAAAACCGGGTATTGGTGCCAAGGGGAAAATCCTGTCGATGGCCAGCTTGTCGGATTGGGTGGCAAAGCGGGGTCTGTCCGTCACTGCGGCGGAAGTCGGGGTAGGTGAGCCCACGTTGGCGGACATTCTGAAAGAGTTGGCAAAACCCGGCCGCGACCCGCGTGACGAGATGCCGAAACCGATCCTTTCTTCCGAGGTCCTGGAAATGAAGGATTTGAAGCCGGGCATGATGCTGCAGGGAACCATTCGGAATGTGGCTGATTTCGGGGCGTTTGTCGATATCGGCGTTCA
>JANYKF010000253.1 GCA_025361665.1 Clostridiaceae bacterium | reverse complement strand
GGAGCGGCAGGGTTTTGATCCCGCTGGAACGATATGGTGTTGATTCCGCTGGAACGATGTGTTGTTGATTCCGCTGGAACAGTATGTTGTTGATCCCGCCGGAACGGTAGGTAGTTGATTCCGCTGGAACGGTAGGTTGTTGATTCCACCGGAACCGAAGGTTGTTCAGCCGGAACCGAAGGTTGTTGATTCCGCCGGAACCGTAGGTTGTTGATTCCGCCGGAACCGAAGGTTGTTCAGCCGGCAAATACTTGTGAAGGACAGCAGGAGGATGGATTCTTGAGCAGAAAAGTGGCGATCGTCGCACTGGGATGTCCGAAGAACGACGTGGACAGCGAGATCATGCTGGGGCTTCTCCAGGACAGGGGATATGAAACCGTGACCGATGCGGCGGCGGCGGATGTGATCCTGGTCAATACCTGCGCATTCATCAAGGGTGCCCAGGAGGAAGCCATCTCGGCCATTCTCGCCGTGGCGCGCCAGAAGACGGAAGGAAACCTCAAATGCCTTGTCGTCACGGGCTGCCTGGCGGAACGGTACAAGGATGAAATCATCAGCCAGATGCCGGAAGTGGACGCCATCATCGGAACCGGCAGCATCGGGGCCACGGCCGACATTGTGGACGGACTGATGGACGGAACCGAAAAGGAGCATGTATTCTGCGCCTGTCCGGACTCCACGGCCTATCTGGAACAGCCGCGCATCCTGTCGGAACGGAGACCCTTCCAGTACCTGAAAATCGCCGAAGGCTGCAGCAACCGGTGCACCTACTGCGTCATCCCCTCCCTGCGCGGAGAGTATCGGAGCAGGCCCATGGAAAACATTGTCGCGGAGGCAGGGAAACTCATTGCCGCCGGTGCGAAGGAGATCATCCTCATTGCGCAGGATGTGACCCGGTACGGCATGGACCTGTATGGCGAAAAACACCTGGTGCCACTGATTCGTGCGCTGTCACCGATTTCCGGGCTTCATGGAATCCGGCTTCTGTATTGCTACCCGGAACTTGTGGACGACGCCCTCATCATGGAACTGCGCGACAACCCGAAACTCATGAAATACCTGGATCTGCCTGTGCAGCATATTTCCGACCCCGTTCTGCGCCGCATGGGCCGCCGTGGGGATGCCGCCCTCATCCGGGACCTGCTGGCGCGGCTTCGGCGGGAAGTGCCCGGCATTACCCTGCGCACCTCCTTCATCACAGGGTTTCCCGGCGAGACCGGGGAGGATTTCGAGTCTTTGCGGGTGTTCGTCGGCGAGTCGCCATTTGAACACATCGGTGTGTTCGACTATTCACGGGAACAGGGAACTCCTGCGGCGAAGATGAAAGACCAGGTCCCGGTGCGGATCCGGAAGCAGCGCAGGGACATCCTGATGGCGGAGCAGCGCGGGAATGTCGCGCGCCTGTCGGCCTTACGCGTGGGGAAGACCTGTGATGCAGTCATCGAGGACGTTTCCGATGATGGGCTCTTCTATCTGGGCCGCACTGCCGCGGAGGCGCCCGACATAGATCCCGTGATCCGCGTGACTTCGGAAGAACCGCTTGACATGGGTGCCGTCGTTCCGGTCCGGTTCCTCTGCGTTGACGGCTACGACATGATCGGGCAAGTTGTGAAGTGATTCGGCATGCGCGACCTGGTGACGATGCCGTGGAATCAACGGGCAGGCAATGCCGCAAGCTTAAAGGAGTATTCGAGATGAATCTGGCCAACAGGATATCCTTTGTCCGAATCGCCGCAACCCCGGTATTTCTATTTTTCCTCATCCCAGGCCCATTTGGCCAGTTCGCCAACCTGTCGGCCTGGGGACGCTGGGCGGCCGCGGCCCTGTTCATTCTCGCATCGGCCACGGATGCCCTCGACGGGTATGTGGCACGCAAATACAATCTGGTCACGGATTTGGGCAAGTTTCTCGATCCGATTGCCGACAAGCTGCTGGTCACTGCGGCACTTGTCGCTCTGATTGTGACGGATGGCCTGTCGGTGTGGGGCGTGTTCATCATTCTCGCCCGAGAATTCATCGTCACCGGCATCCGTGTGGTCGCGGCCGGGCAGGGAACGGTCATCGCAGCCAGCAACCTGGCAAAATGGAAAACCACGTTCCAGCTCATCGCCATCATTGCCATGCTGCTCCATGATTTCCCCGTCACCTTGTTCGCACCGATACCTGTGGGAATCGTCACATTCTGGATAGCCGTAGGGTTGACGATCATCTCCGGTGTTGATTACCTGATCAAAAACAAGCGTATTTTTCTGACCGTGCCAGTCAAGGGAAAGTGATCCGGAAGCGATGCCTCATGAAATCAAATGGATGAAGTGACACAAGTACGGGGGGATAGAGTATGTCGAGAATAGTCAGGAGTCTCTGGGGTACCCATGAAAACCGCGATATATACCGATTTGCCTTAGCAAACAATAACGGGATGAAAGTCGAGATCCTCAATCTCGGCGGCATTGTCGCCACATTGTCCGTACCGGACCGGCATGGTCTTTTGGCCGACGTCGTACTCGGATTCGACGATCTTGCGGATTATCTGAAACCCCACCCGTTCTTTGGCGCGCTGGTTGGCCGATACGCGAACCGGATTGCCGGATCGGAATTCACCCTGAACGGCGTGCAGTACCCGTTGGTTCCCAGCGAGGGGAACAACCAGCTGCATGGCGGCACCTGCGGTTTCGACAAGAAAACTTGGGACGCTTCCATTGTAGAGGGTCCTGATGGAGATTCGCTCGTACTCTCCTATTACAGCCGGGACGGAGAGCAAGGGTATCCGGGAAACCTCGATGTGACGGTGACGTACACCCTCACGGAATTGAATGCCCTTGTGATTGAGTATGCGGCCCGTTCCGACAAGGATACGGTGATCAACCTCACGAATCACAGCTATTTCAATCTCGCGGGGCACGATTCCGGCGATGTGCTGAGGCAGACACTTGAAATCCGCGCATCTTGCTTCACCGTCATCGGCGAGGGCTCCATCCCAACGGGTGAATTGCGTCCCGTAGCCGGCACCCCGATGGATTTCACCACCCCCGTCGCCATTGGTGCCCGCATCGGTGATCCGGAGCCGCAGATGCGCCTTGTGAACGGATATGATCACAATTACGCGATCGATCCCGAAGGTCTGATTCCGGCCGCCTGCGCCGAAGCCTGCGATCCGGTTTCCGGGCGCGTCATGACCGTATTCACGAACAAGCCCGGCGTGCAGCTGTATACAGGCAACTTCCTCAATGGCACGCGCGGAAAGGGAGGCTGCACCTATCGGCAGCATGCCGGCTTCTGCCTGGAAACGCAGTTCTTTCCCGATTCAGTCCACCAGCCGGATTTCCCAAGCGCGGTGCTGAAGGCCGGGGATCCATACAGCTACAGGACGTCATTTGTGTTTACCGTGCGAAAATAATCGGCAGTAATTCTCCGATTCATCCAAAACACCTGTTATTAACATCCATCAATGCCAACAATATCTATCAATGCCAATAATAACCACCAATATTAACAAAACCCACTAATGTCAACAATATTCATAAATGCCAACAATATCTATCAATGTCAACAATATTCATCAATGTCAACAATACCTATCAATGTTAACAATATCCACCAATATTAACAAAACCCACTAATGTCAACAAAATCCCCCCTTGCAACCTTCAAAAGGATACGCTATAATGGCAACAGGATTTAGCATCTGGTGTTAATACCAGCAAGGTGGATAATGTGAGTAGAAATCCGCATGCAAAGCGGGAGCGGCAGGGTCGGCTCCTGGAAAAGCTGAAGGAAGACACGTTCATGACGGATGAG
>JANYKF010000219.1 GCA_025361665.1 Clostridiaceae bacterium | reverse complement strand
CCGGTGATGAGAAAACCACGCACGAGGATTTCCGCGCGCCTGTCGTCTTTCAGCCAGCGGCTGCCGATAAAATAGAACAGCGTATACTGGATGACGACACGGAACCCTTCGACGGCGATATCGGGATAGGTGCCCACATTCAGCATCTGGAAGAACGAAACGCCTGCAAGCAGCAGCAGGGGCGCATCCAGCGGCGAAACGGCCAGCCTGTCCTCCCGCCCGTTCAGCCACTCCACGAGAAGCCAGACAAGGCAGGCCGCCAGCAGCGCTTCATCCCAATAGCTGAACAGGGGGATGCCCGCAAAAACCTTTCGGCCCAATTCATCAACAAAAACGTACAGTGTGGCAAACGGGATCACAAGGGAAAGCAGCAGGCGTGTCAGGAAAGACGCTTCAATGCCTGCCGCGATGCGGCTGCCCGACAACAGGCGGACCCATGCCGCATGCAGGGGCCGGAGCGCCTGCAGAAGTCGCCGGATAAGGCTTCCGGAGAGTGAATCGTCAGGCAGGAACGGTTTTGAGCCGAAACGGGAAAACCACCTTCCTGTCGCGCTCTGTGCGGCAATCCGGGAAAGGTGACGAACCCCTGAAAACAGCAGGCTGCCTGATGTCATCCATGCAAGAAACCGGAAAAACAGACTTCCGGAACTCCAAGTATTTGGTTGCATTTCCATCTCCTCTCCCATTGTCCTGCCATCTCGCGATTCCGTCCGCCGTCATGGCTTCCGGATCGAAATGACAACCCCTTCGGAATAGGCATAGAATGTCTTGATTGCAAACTTTCCCCCGGTTCCAATCGAATAGCGGCCGACTTTGAGCAAGCCGTCCCCATTCGCGTCTTTCACATTCACTTCGGCGTATACGTCCATCAGCCTGGGATCCTGCGCCAGCACCAATCTCCCGTCCGCCGTGGGAACCGTTTCCCAGGCGGGTTCCTCGCGCACCGTTCCGATTGTGGCATTGACGGGGCCGTCGGTATCGTAGAAAATCTGGCTGTCCAGCCGGAACGCATCGGCCAGGCCCGGTTCCACCGCGGCGAACTTGACCGTGACGACCCAGTCGGTCGTATTCTGCGCGGCGGCAGACTGTTTCCTGTCGGAAAGCAGCTTGTACCCGACGCCGGCTACAACGGCCAGGATGGCCAGAATCACCAGCAGGTCGAACAGGTTGATCTTTCCGAACAGACGGCCTTTTTCATCCATGAGTTTCATGTTCATCCCTCCACCTTTTCGTTTTCAATTCCCCCGCACCATGCCGGACAACAGTCCGGCCAGTGTCGCTGTCAGCACACGCCTGTCATAA
The DNA here is from genome assembly GCA_025361665.1 of Clostridiaceae bacterium. Lineage (GTDB taxonomy): Bacteria > Bacillota > Clostridia > DSM-8532 > DSM-8532 > JAEWSN01. The sequence continues at coordinate 2,965 of JANYKF010000219.1, read as the reverse complement.
GCGCCAATCTTTTCCGGTCTGGGTCTACAGGCCGGTTTTCCTGTCTTCCATGCCTCATGGAGCCTCATGAAGCCATCCATGACGGCTATTACGTCGCCGCCATCACAGACGATGCCGGTGTCCGTGTCGCGCACGACTCCTGCAGCCGCACCGTTTTCCGGCACAACGGCGAGAATGGGGCGGCCGGTGTGGATGTATTCGAAGACTTTTCCGGTGAAAAACGCTTCCGCTCCCGGTCCTCCGCCCTCCAGAAGCAGCAGGGCATCCGATGCGGCCATGGCCCGAAGGCATTCTCCGTGCGGCTGGTATCCCGCAAGAAGAATGGTTCCGGACAAGCCGTTGCGTTCTGCCAGGGTATGGATGACATCCGGCTTGTAGCTGCCCATCAGGCAGATGCGGAAGGCATCCCCGCCAATCCGGCCCTCGGATACAAGCCGCCCCATGGCCTCCAGGAAGAGGTCGGGTTTCCGGCGTCCATACAAGGCGCCTGTATGTATCATGGTGAACCGACTCTCCGCCCCGGAACAGGACGGGGATTTGCCGAAACCTTCAAATCCTGCCGCAGTGGCAGCCACCGCATCAAAATCGTATGGAACCGCGGCTGCAATGTCCGCCCGATCGAAATCATCCGGGTCGTAACCGTTCGGAATCACATGCATGCGGCTTTCCAAATCCAATCCAGGATGGGATCGAATGAAATTGGCCTTCATGCCCGGCGAGTTTGTGACCAGCGTGTCCGCCAGCTCCAGCACGGACAGCTCCATGGCCTTTTCCCTGCGCATGCGCCAGGCGGGATGCGGATGGTCCAGCAGATAGGGGTTGTTCGTCCATTCATCGCGAAAATCCGCCAGCCACGGGATCTGCGGGAATTCCTGCTTCAGCTGCAGCCCGATGAGGTGATCGGAATAGGGATAGGAAGTGGTGTAGACGGCATCGATGCCGCCGGCAGCAAGCCGATTTCGGGCTGCGCGCAGGGCACCCCGCATCCAGAGCACTTCACCGTCTGGAATCAGAAGCTTCCACGCAATGAACTTGCCCGCAAGAGCCAGCTTGCCGGGAAGAACTGTCAAGTCCCGGGCGGCCGTCCGCAAAACGGAAACACCAGCGGGCACCTCCGCCACCAGGGTTTCATCCCGCTGCACCATGCGGCCGGCGTCGCGGGTCAGCACCTCCGGCATCCATTGGCTTTCCGGGAGGTATTTGACGAACTTCAGGGTGCGCTGCACACCGGAACCGCCCACAGGCGGAAACTGATAGGCGACCATGAGCACGCGTTTCACGAAGGGTTCCTCCCCATCCCGAGCAGGTGATAGGCGAACCCTTTTGCCGCCAGATCCGCACCTGACCAAAAATTCCGGGTGTCCAGCACGACGGCCTGCCGCATGCACGCCGACAGGCGGACAAAATCGGGGGCTTTGAATTCCTTGTGGTTGACAGCCAGCAACAGCAAATCCGCCCCGGCTGCCGCCTCTTCGATGCCGATCCGGTTTGAGCCTTCGAAATCCACGTGCGGATCCGAAACAACCACTTCAACGCCGGGAAGAAGCCGCAGCTCGCGGATCAGTTCGATGACGGGGCTTTCCCTCATGTCGTCGACATCGGGCTTGTAGGTGACGCCCAGCACGCAGACTCTTCCGCCCGCTTCCGGAAGGAGTGCGCGAACCCGCTCCCGGACATGTTCCGGCATGCCGTCATTGGTTCGGCGGGCCAATGCGATCATTTGGGCGAGTTCCGGCTGTTTTTCCACGATGAACCACGGGTCCACCGCGATGCAATGACCTCCGACACCCGGACCCGGCTGGTGCAGGTGCACGCGCGGGTGACGGTTCGCCATGGCGATGACGTCCCACGCGTTGATGTCCATCCGCTCGCAGATTTTCGCCAATTCGTTCGCAAGCGCGATGTTCACATCCCTGTACGTGTTTTCCATCAGCTTCGTCATTTCGGCCGTGGTGGCGTCCGTCAGGTAAATATCACCGGCCACGAAGCTGCGGTACAGCTCGCGCACGGCGACTGCGGCGGATGCTGTCAATCCGCCGACTATCCGGTTGTTCTCCTTCATTTCAATGAGGATTCTTCCCGGCAGGACACGCTCCGGGCAATAGGCAACCTGCAGGTCCCTGAGCGGATCAAGCCCGCTTCGGGCCAGGATGGGGGCAATGAGATCCCGCGTTGTGCCCGGCGGGGAGGTGGATTCGAGAATGACGGTGTCGCCCTTCTTCAGCAACGGCAAAAGGCTCTCCGCCGCGGAACGGACGGCCTGCATGTCCGCCCTCCGGTCGGGCAGGATGGGTGTGGGGACACAGATGACATAGGCATCGGCAGGTTCCACCTTCATGGAGGCACTCAGGTTCCCGCCCCTCACCGCTTCCGCGACCGCCTCGGCCAGTTGGGGTTCCTCGATGATGACCCTGCCCTTGTTCAGGGCTGCCACGGCCTTTCCATTCAAATCCATTCCGACGACCCGATGGCCGCCCAGCGCGAACATCACGGCGGTGGGCAGGCCGATGTATCCGATTCCCACGATGCTGATTATCATGTGCACCCATTCTCCCGAAACGGCCGCGACTGTCGCGCGAGGCCGCTTCACCCATTGCGTTTCACGCAACATGGATAGTGTACCATCTCCTGAGGGTCCAATCAACCCGGAGCAGTCTTGCCGCGGACCACGGCTGTGACGCCCAGACGGCACGGCCTGACACGGTGGCGACGCCCGGGTTTTCAACACTTTGATCTAAAAAATTGACCTGACAGAAGTCAGGAAACGCTTGTCAATAAAGCGTTCCCTGACTTTTTTGTTGTCAAATTCGCAAATTTATTTGTTGTACGATGTTGTAATTTTGAGAAATCTATGATATAATGCATAAAAACAGGCGAGAAAGCGTGCTCATATGTGTCGGTGCGCACTCCGTTTGACGGAGGAAGCAGCCGATTTTTTTCATTTAGTATGGCGGGATCGTTCGCC
>JANYKF010000148.1 GCA_025361665.1 Clostridiaceae bacterium | reverse complement strand
GCCCCGAGTCTCACGGATGCGCAGAAGAAACAGAAGGAATTGCAGAGTCAGCTGAGCAGCGTCATTTCCCAGAAGAAGGAAGCCAAACACGCCCTGATCACGAATAAGGAAAAGCGGGCGGAAATTGTCAAAAACCTCGAGGAAATGGGATTTGCCAAACTGGCCATTGAAGAAAAACTCGCCCAGATCGATTCGGCCATCGATACCCTCACGGAAGCCATCTCCCTGTCGGAAAAGGAATACGATGCGGAGCTGGCCCTTTTTCAGGAGCGCATCGTGGTGATGTACCAGCGTTCCAAGACGTGGCAGGGTGTCGAACTGGTGCTGCAGAGTGAAAGCGTCACGGATTTCTACAGGAACAGGAACGCCATGAAATCCGTATCCAAGGCCGATCAGGACATGATGCAGTCCCTGGAGGCGAAAAAGACGGAAATCGAGAATCTGCAGCTCCAGAAGCAGCAGGAGGAAGAAACCACGCAGGCGCAGCTGGAAGCCCAGCTGACGGCCATCGAAGGCGAAATGGCGTCCCGTTCCCTGGTTGATGTGGAAATCAGGTCCACGAAGGCGGAACTGGACCAGATCGACAAGAACGAGCAGGCGCTCGAAGCGGAAGCGAATAAAGTCAGCGCGCTCATCAAGGAATTGAAATTATCCCTGGGTTCCTATACCGGCGGCGACATGAAATGGCCGGCTCCAGGCAACAACAAGGTTTCATCGCCATATGGAAACCGTATGCATCCCATATTCCATGTCCTGCGGTTTCATTCGGGCATCGACATCCACGCGAACAAGGGTGATCCGATCACGGCCGCCGCAAGCGGCACCGTCATCTATGCGGGTCCGCGCACCGGTTACGGCAACACGGTGATCATCGACCATGGCGGACAAATCACGACTTTGTACGCACATATCATGAACGGCGGGATCAAGGTCCATCTGGGGCAGAAAGTCGCGGCGGGAGCCGTCATCGCCAGGGTCGGCAGCACCGGCTGGTCCACAGGTCCCCATCTCCATTTCGAATACCGCAAAAATGGAGATACGCAGAACCCGATTTCGCACCTCGGCAAAAAACAGCAATGAGTGCAGTGCCGGATTCGTGCCGGGTATTGGCGATTTTGATCAGGCCGGGTTGAATTCCCATTCATATGCCATCAGGGTTGAAACAAAAAGACACCCGGCAGGGTGTCTTTTCATTAGGTATTTCACACGGGGAAAAGCAGCAGAGAGGGAAAAAAATGAAAAAGACAGGAAAACGCATCATCACAGTCCTTGTGGCCATCTTTCTGGCCGTGGCGGTTTTCATGACGGGGTTCCTGTTCGCCATCGAGCGCACGGTTTCACTTGAAGGGCTTGCATCGCGCCCGCTGATGGACTGGTTCAAGCCGCAGTCGGCCCTGCTTCTTGACAGTGCGGGGCTTGACCCCAATGAGACGGCTGCCTTCAACCGCGTGCTCGGATTGCTGAAAACGCGCTATTACCAAAAGGTGGACGAGAACGTATTGCTGGATTCCGTCATCAAGGGACTCGCTGCGGGAACGGGGGATCCATACACGACCTACTTCACGCCCGAGGAGATGAAATCCTTCCTTGAAACCACGAGCGGCAATTACGTGGGCATCGGGGTCAGCGTGAGCATGGACGACAAGAACCTCCTCACGATTGCGGAATTGTTCCCGAAATCTCCGGCCCTGGCTGCGGGATTGAAAATCGGAGACAAGATTGTCAAGGTGAACGGGGAAGACGTCACCGCCATCACGGAATCGAGCCTGATCATCAAGAAGATCAAAGGTGAAGCCGGTACGGAAGTGACGATTCAGATCTTCCGTCCCGATGACGGCGAATACCATGATTTCACGATGAAGCGCGAGGCCGTCAATGTGCCCAACATTTCCGGAAAAATGCTTCAGGACAATATTGCCTATATCCGCATCAACCAGTTCGACGGTGACATCGCACGGATGTTCTACGACCTTTACAACAGCCTTTCCACGCAAGGGGCGAAGGCGCTCATCATCGATCTGCGATACAATCCCGGCGGTGATTACGGCCAGGTGGTCGCCATCGCTGACATGCTCCTGCCGGAAGGCCTGATCGTCTACACGGAAGACAGGAACGGAAAGCGGGAAGAGAAACGCTCGGATGCTGCGGCGCTCAATGTGCCGATGGCCGTCCTCGTCAACGGTTTCAGCGCCTCTGCCTCGGAAATCCTTTCTGCGGCGCTGCAGGACTACAAGAAGGCCGTCGTGATTGGCGAAAAGACATTCGGCAAGGGACTTGTCCAGACGATTGACACGGGTTTTCCAAACGGCGCGGGGCTGAAATACACCATATCGACCTATTATTCACCGAAGGGCCGCAATATCCAGCATGAAGGGGTGAAGCCGGATATCGAGGTCAAACTCGATGAGGCGTACAAATCCACACCGTTGACGGACATTCCTGAAGGCAAGGACAACCAGCTGTCGGCCGCTATTGCGGAACTCCGCAAACAAATGGGTATCGTGACGGTGAAATAGAAGTGCCGCACACAAAAATATCCGCACGCTTCTTTCTTTGTGAATAAGCATCGTCATTTGTGGTAATCACCTTGCGAGGTGAAGATCATGCTGAAGAAGGAAGAGACCTTGAAGCTGCAGGTGGCCCGTGAACTCGGCCTGATGGACAAAGTGGTCCGGGATGGATGGAAGAGCCTTTCCGCCAAGGAAACGGGCAGGATCGGCGGGTTGGTGTCACGCCGTCAGAAACGCGAAAATGAAGTCCGTCTATAGGAAGTTTTTTGGACACAGGCCCCCGATGCAAATGATGGCTGGCATGTAAATACGGCGAGGCACGAATGTACATCACGTTGGCCCAGGTATATGACAAACTGACATGGGACATCGATTACGAAGCGATGGCCGACCATGTTGAGCATGTGTTCAAGTCCTGCCGCATTCAGCCGTCTTTGGTGCTTGATTTGGGCTGTGGCTCGGGAAGCCTCGCCTTGTCCTTGATTTCACGTGGGTTCGACCTGATCGGCGTTGACAATTCGCCGGAAATGCTGGATTGCGCTTCCCGCAAGGCGGCGTCGGAAGGGAAGGATCTGCTCCTCCTGCTTCAGGATGTCCGCTCATTTGAATTGTATGGCACCGTAGGGGCGATCCTGGCCACGATGGATGTGCTGAATTATGTCACTGATAAACGCCAGATGCTGAAAACATTCCGCCTTGTCAGGAATTACCTGGACCCGGGCGGCCTTTTTTTATTCGACTTGAATTCTCCCTACAAGCTCTCCGTCCTATTGCCCGGCCAGACGTTCTACCATGTGGACGACGAGGTCACATGGCTCTGGAACAGCACGTACGACAGGCGGCGTGCCGTCTGCACGTTCGACCTCACCTTCTTCCTCTCGGATGGGGAAGGGCGGTTCCTTCGGCAGGATGAGGTCCATGAGGAGCGTGCCTGGCGGGAGGATGAGATTCGGGAACTTCTGGGGCGCGCCGGTTTGGATTTCCTGTCTGTTTGTGACGGGTTCACGGTTCACAAGCCCGGGCCGGAAACGGAACGGCTTTTCTTTGTCGCCAGGCGCCCCATGTGATATGATGGTCACGACTTTCCGGAGGATGTGACATAATGATCACGGCTTTCCGGACGGATGGAGGTACTTCCCCTTGGGCAGACGGGAGACGCGCGAATGCGCCATGAAACTCATTTTTCAGACCATGCTCCAGCGCGATGACGTCGAGGAGCAGATAGGCCGTTTCTGTGAGGACAATGCCTTGACGGATGCGGTGGAGCTGGAGTATTTCCTGGATGTGGTGCGTGGGGTTCTCACGCACGCAGAAGAGCTTGATGAGCGGATTTCACGATATGCCAAGGGCTGGACGGCCAACCGCATGCCGAAGGTGGATCTCTCCATCATGCGCCTTTCCAGCTATGAGATGGCTTTCCGCTCCGATATTCCCGCCTCCGTCTCCATCAATGAGGCGGTCGAGTTATCCAAAAAATACGGGGACGACCATTCAAGGACTTTCGTCAACGGCGTTCTCGCCAAGGTGTATCTTGATATTCATCCGTCGCAAGAGGCCGGGACATGATCAAGGCATGGACGGTTTCGGGCTTGACCCGGCACATCGGGCTGCTGTTTGCCGAAGATGAAAGCCTCTCCGACGTGTCGGTCGCGGGCGAGATATCCAATTTCAAGCATCATTCCTCCGGACACATGTATTTCACGCTCAAGGACGAAGAGAGCGTCATCCGCTGCGCGATGTTCCGCTCGGCCAACAGCCGGCTGCGGTTCCGACCCGAGGACGGTCTCCGTGTACTTGTCCACGGGTCCGTTTCCGTCTATGAGGCAGGCGGCACGTATCAGCTGTATCCGGACCGGATGGAGCCGGATGGGTTGGGCAGCCTGTATCTGGCCTTTGAGCAGCGCAAGGCGAAACTGGAGAAAGAGGGCCTCTTCGATTCGGCGGTCAAGCGGCCGATCCCGTTTCTTCCCCGGATCGTCGGAGTTGTCACGTCGCCAACCGGCGCAGTTATCCGCGATATCCGCAATGTCCTCTTCCGCAGATTCCCAACCGCTTCCCTGCTGCTGGCCCCTTCCGCCGTGCAGGGGACCGACGCGGCGGCCAGGATTGAGGCGGCGCTGATGCAATTGCAGTCGGTGCCGGGGGTAGACGTAATCATCCTTGCACGGGGCGGCGGCTCCCTGGAGGATTTGTGGCCGTTCAACGACGAAAGCCTTGCCAGAGCCATCCGGAAAAGCCGGGTGCCCGTCATCTCCGCGGTGGGACATGAAACGGACTTCACCATCGCCGATTTCGTCGCGGATTTACGCGCGCCGACTCCTTCGGCGGCGGCGGAGCTGGCTGTGCCGGACCTGGCCGCACTTCGGGAGTATCTTGCACAAATCGGCAGCCGCAACCGCAACGGGTTCGCAAGACGGCTGGAGATGGCACGGGTGCGGTTGGAACGGCTTTCCGCGCGGCCCGTCTTCAGGCGCCCGCTTTCCGTCCTTGATCAGCGCCGCCAGGGATTGGACGGACTTGCGCAGAGAATCCGGCTGGCCGCGGCTGCAAGCCTTGAACGCGCGGACGGACGCCTGTCCCTGCTTGCCGGGAAACTCCATGCGATGAGCCCGCTGCAGGTCCTGGCGCGCGGATACGCTACTGTGTCAAAGGAAGATGGCAGGACACTGGCCTGTCTGGCCGATATCAGGCAGGGTGAGCGAATCCGTGTCCGATTCCATGACGGAACGCTGAAAGCAAGGGTGGAATCGCTTCATCCGCAGGTATTGGTTTCCGGAGGCGGTTCGTCCGAACCATAAGCGCAAAATCGTGCTGCTTGTCCGGAATCATCCGAAACACAATCGGAAACGGGAGGAAAACGCATGGCAAAGAGAAAAGAGATAGCGCCAAGTCAGAACCTCGGTCCCGAGACGGAAATGACATACGAAGCAGCGCTGGCAAAGCTGGAAGAGACTGTGTCAAGGATGGAAAGCGGGTCGATGCCGCTGGAAGACTCCCTGCGGGCGTTTGACGAGGGTATCAGCCTCATCCGGCTGCTCACGGGGCGCCTGGATGCCATGGAGAAGCGTATGATGGTTCTGCTTGAGGGAGATGACGGCGTGAAGGCCGTCCCGATGAACGAGCGTGATCTGTAGATGAATGCGGTGATGGGTCCCGAGACGGGCGCTACTGACCCAATCCCGTTCGGTCGTGATGCTTTTGCGGCACGGCTGGCCCGGTATGCCGCCCGGGTCGATGCGGAGCTGGAAGCCATCCTGACGGTGCCGGATGTTCCGGAACGGCGGCTGCATGAGGCGATGCGGTACAGTGCGTCCTCCGGGGGAAAGCGGATTCGCCCGGTCCTGTTTCTCGCCGTCGGAGATATGCTCGGGGGCGGGAGCAGCCTGATGCTTCCTTTTGCCTGCGCGCTGGAACTCATCCATGCCTATTCCCTCATCCATGATGATTTGCCGGCCATGGACAATGACGATTTCCGGCGGGGACGGCCGACAAGCCACAAGGTATTCGGCGAAGCGATGGCCATTCTGGCGGGAGACGCCCTGCTCAACCGTTCCTATGAACTGATGCTCAAGTCGGTGCTCGAGGCCGGAACCGAAAGTGCCGCCGATCTTGCGCGGTGCGTGCGGGCCATGCGCTGCCTGGCGGACGCGGCCGGAGCCTGCGGGATGGTCGGGGGACAAGTCATCGACATGGAATCGGAAGGCTGCCAGGCGGACAGGAACCTGCTCGAGCGGATGCACCGGCTCAAGACCGGAGCCCTGATCCGCGCGGCGGTCGCTTCCCCGGCCATTCTCTGCGGAGCGGGTCCTGAAGAGGAGGCTGCATTGGCCCTGTATGCGGATCACCTCGGCCTCGCGTTCCAAATCCGGGATGATTTGCTGGATGTGCAGGGCACGGAGGCGGAACTCGGGAAACCAATCGGCAGCGATGCGCGGAACGGGAAGACCACCTATGTGACGCTGCTTGGCGGGGATGGCGCCCGGATGGCCCTTTCCGACGCAAGACGCGCTGCGCTGGAAGCGCTTTCCGGATTCGGCGGCCGTGCGTCCTTTCTGAGGGAAATGGCAGTTTTCGTGGCCGACCGCACCTTTTGAAAGGATTCCATGCGGCGGCCGGAGCGCGGAAAAGGCCGGAAAACCCGCTGAGAGCGGGTTTTTACATCGGAATCGACTTTATGGTATAATCAAGCGGTGCGGAATGACGCAGTATCCTAGTCAGTACTGCCTGCTTCGAAGACGGGCTTAAAAATCCGTTAAAGGGCACATCGATGAAGTTCCTGGTGTTGGCTTGCGACGCCCAGTCCTGGGCTGATGCTGGGAGTTAAGGTTCAGGGGCGGCCCGCAATGGCATGCGGGAAATGACCCCTCCACCGCGGAGACCCTACCTTGTGGGAGACAGGCTGACCGCTTGTGCGGAATAAACCTTGGCTACGAGATGGGCGCAAACCTGTCATGCGGTACCCTCATGGTGCTGTGGACAGTGTAGCCTGCCTTGCGTGGAGCCTCTGGGATGATGGATCAGGTGTTAATGTGCCGGCCGGCACAGAAGCATTATTGCCATCTGAAAAAGGTTCTGCAAAAGAGGCTAGAAGTGGATAAGGCTCATGGGGAAAACCCCTAGGCTGTACGCCAGGCTTTCCGGGGATTACAGTGTGGACTTCAGTGGCGATCAGGCTCCGGAGCGGGCAACCCTTCGGCGGACATGACAATGGGAAACCACCCGTACGGCGACGACGGGCCATGAACGGGGAAATCCTGCCTGACCTAAGACGCAAAATTTACTCGGAAAGCCGTCATTCTGCATATTTTCACATCTTCTCCCCATCAGGCGGTTCCGCATTTTTCGTGCTTGCCTGTTGTTCCGGAGCGATCCGGCTGCGCGGACGGGAAGAGAATGGGAGCAAAAACATTGCGGAAGCAGAAATCTGAAAGCAAGTACATGGCACAGCGGGACAAGCACCGCAAAGCCATCACACAGTCCATTCCCTTTAAAAGGGAAGCCGGGCTGGAGCGCAGGCACACCCTGTGGTCCCTTTTCATCATGGCCCTGTCCTTTTCCATTTCCGTGCTCCTGCTCCTGCTGTCCAGCAGCCTGTTTGCCCATGTGGAGCCGATAGGGGCCTTTCTGGTCGTCATCGTCATCATGGCCGTCGGCATTGTCTTCGACATGATTGGGGTGGCGGTGACAGCCGCGGAAGAAATCCCCTTTCATTCCATGGCTTCCCGGAAAATGCGCGGGGCCCGGCATTCCATCCTGCTGATCCGGAATGCCTCCAGGGTATCCAGCATCTGCAACGACGTGGTGGGGGACATTTGCAGCGTCGTCAGCGGGACGGCCGGCGCCGCCATCGTTTTCCGGGTGTATGGGCGCCTGTCCGACACAGGATGGGTGGAAATCCTGATGGGTGCGGTCATCGCGGCCCTGACGGTCGGAGGGAAGGCCTTCGGGAAAAACTTCGGCATTGAAAACAGCAATTACATCATTTTCGCGGTAGGGCGCCTTTTTTCATTCTTTGCGGACATCATGCGGAAACAAAAGGGAAGGCCCTGAGCATTCAATCCCCTTGGAGGCATCAATTTGAAGAAACCGTTCAATTACTCACCTGGGCTGCTGGCCGCCATATCGGGTCCGGAGAAGCTTCGTGCCTTGTCCATGGATCAGATGGAATCACTCGCGGAGGAAATCAGGCATGTGCTGATTGCCAGCGTCGCCAGAACGGGAGGACACCTGGCGTCCAATCTTGGTGTCGTGGAACTGACCCTCGCCCTCCATCGCGCATACAACTCTCCCACCGACAGGCT
>JANYKF010000109.1 GCA_025361665.1 Clostridiaceae bacterium | reverse complement strand
GTCGGCGCCTGCCTCGATCATGGCCAGCGCGGCATTCGTGGGGGAAAGGCCCATCATGGTCCTGTAATCGCCCCGGACGGTCCGCTCGAACGTGAAGGTGCAGATGACTTCGCACTTCGTGTTTTCCTTCGCCGCGCGCACGGCGATGACAGCTTCGTCCCGGTCGCTCATGGTCTCGATGCAGAGCGCGTCGGCTCCACCTTGTTCCAGCGCGATGGCCTGTTCCTTGAAAGCCTCGTAAAGGTCTTCTTCCGTGATGTCTTCCATCACGAGCATCTTGCCCGTGGGACCCATGGAGGCGATGACCCATTTGTCGTCCCCGGCTGCCTGTCGTGATGCTTTCGCCGCGGCAACGTTCAGTTCCGTGGTCCGCGTTTCCAATCCAAAACCATGCAATTTGCAGCAGGTTCCGCCAAAGCTGTTTGTTTCCACCATGTCGGCGCCTGCGTCGATGTAGCTTCTGGCGATGTCGACCACGTCATCAAACCGGTCGACGCACCAGAGTTCAGGGCATTCTCCCGGTTTCATGCCCTTTTTGTAGAGGAAGGTTCCCCAGGCTCCATCTGAAAACAAGACTTTTCCGCTTTTCAATGCCTCTGTGATTTTCGTTTTCACCATGACGCAGCACCCCGCATTTGATTATTTTATGGCTTGAACCTTTCTTGTTTTTCCGATAAATGACACAGATCCTCAAGAATAGGACAGTTTGATTGTAACATATCAAAAAGTATGACGTCAAAGCGTCGGAACGCTTGCGGAAAACACGTGAAATCCTTGTTACAAAAGGGGTTGCGTGTAAAATTCTTTCATTCGGTAGTACATTCTTTACGTTCTTGACGTATTTTACAAAATTATGAAAATAAATATCAATGGATGCGTAAACCTTTATTCAAGAAGGTTACAGCGAATAAAACAACAGTTAGAATCTAGAAATACAAATTTTAACATTATAATAATGTTATAATATTATGGATATATTTCGACGAAATTCTCAAAAAATTTTTTTTTATTCATATGCAGGTCCTATGAATAGGGACATAGTACACTGCCTGGTACATTGCCAGTACATTGCCGGCCTCCTATGAATAGGGATATAGTACACTGCCTGGTACATTGCCAGTACATTGCCGGCCTCTTCTCCCGGTTCACGTGTTCAAGGCCGATAACCATCCGTATCCTTCACGATTGAATTTCAAACAGGAAAGCCGCGCATTATCGGGTGAAAACCGCCAGACGTCATCCTTCGGCAATTGCAGGGCGTGGGTGATCAGGCAGCGGATGGGGCCCGCGTGGGAAACCAGCAGCGCCCGCTTCCAATCCGTCCGGGCGAGCAATGCATCCAGAAAGTCCGTGACCCGTTGCCAGAAATCATCAAAAGACTCGCCGCCCGGAGGTTGAAACCTCTTCCAGTCTGCCTGCCAATTGTCCCAGTCCTGCGCGTCTCTCAGGCGGATTTCCTCGAGGGATAACAACTCCCAATCGCCCAATGCCCGCTCCGCGAGGGCCGGGTCCGGTTCGAACGCCGAATCAGGCAAAGCGATCCGCGCCGTCTGCATGGCCCGTTCAAGAGGGCTTGACAGCAGCAGATCGAAGGTCATGTCCGGCATCCGGCCGCGGAGCTGCTCAGCCTGGAGCTGCCCGGCTTCATTCAGGGAAACGTCCGTTGTTCCGAAGAAGACGCCGGAAACGTTCAAATCTGTCTGTCCATGGCGAATGATCCAGATTTCCCTCATCTTGCATCCTTTCCCCGGGCAGCCAAGGCAGGCCGGCTGCCTTGGCTGAGTTGACTTTTACAGGAACCGGATCAGAATCATCCAGACGGGCAGGGCGAAAACTTGTGTGCCTTCACACGCGGCTCCGAGCACGTCTCCCGTGATTCCTCCCAGGGGACGGGTCATCCACTTGAGCAGCAGCAGCGTAATGGCAAAGCTTGCGGCGGTCCAGACCAGTCCGCGCCAGCCCAGCAAAAGCCCGGCTGCGAGCAGGGTGATGCAGGCTCCGGTGATCAGCTCGCGTTTCCCGCAGAACTGGACGAAGGATTTTCCCAGCCCACCCTCCGGACGGGCGTATTCATGTAGGGAAGCGCCGGTCACGGATGCGAGGCGGCCCAGCACCGGCCACAGGCACAGGACGGCGAAGCGCCCGGCATCCGGAAGCGAGGCGATGGAAGCGGTATTCAGGGCGAGTGCGAACCACACGGCCAGCACGCCGAATGAGCCTACGCGGCTGTCTTTCATGATGGCCAGCATCCGGTCGCGGGGTCTTCCGGACAGGATGCCGTCGAACGTATCGCCCAGGCCATCAAGGTGCAGGCCACCTGTCATGCCGACATAGGCGAGGAGCGTCAGCACGGCGGCCGGTGCGGCCGGAAGGACCAGGCGCAGTCCAAAATCCCAGCCCGCGGTCCAGATACCGATCAGCAAACCGATGAGGGGCGCATAGGCAAGAGATTTTCCGAATTCCTCATCGGGCAGCACGCCGTCCCCAGGCAGGGGAATGCGTGTGAAAAACCGCAGCGAGGCGGCGATTCGGCTCAAGTGGCGGCTCATCACCTTCATGTCAGGCATCCCCCCCTTCCGTTCAAGTCGGGCAGCAATCCATCCACATATCCTCATTCTGCTCGGGAGGGCTTGATGCGGACGGGAATGCCGCTGACGCACAAAACCACTTCATCGGCCGCCGCGGCCAGAAGCTGGTTCGCGCGGCCCGCCGCATCCCGGAAGAGGCGGCCGGAGGCATATTCGGGAACCAGGCTCATCCCAATCTCATTCGTGACCAGGATCAGCGGGCATGAAAGGGAGGCTGCAGCGGCGATCAGACCATCCACTTCCGTTTTCATCGCGGACTCGACCCGGTCGGCATCGTCCGGCGTGATTGTTTCCCAGTCTGTCAGGCAATGGGTCATGCACTGGGAAACCAGCAGCGTCACGCAGTCGAGCAGCACACCCGCAAGTCCGGGCAAGGCGCCGGCTGATTCCATGATGTGCCTGCCCGCATCTTCCGGGGCTTCCAGCGTGGGCCAGTTTTCCGGTCTCCGGCTCCGGTGCCGCTGCACCCGGTCGCGCATCTCTTCGTCATCCGCGATGCACGTGGCAACATAAAGGACGCCGGATCCCGCTTCCGTTTCCGATTCGAGCTCACGGGCGCGTATTTCGGCATAGGTGCTTTTCCCCGAACGCGCGCCGCCGGTAATGAGGATGATTCTACCCATGGCTTCACTCCTCCGCTTTTTGGGAAAGGGGGCGGATGTCCACCATGAAATCATTCACGATGTCTCCCTCCTCGAATGTATACATTTCACAGGCGATCGCCAGGGCCGCGTCGATCACGGGGAACATCAGCGCGCAGCCGGTGCCCTCGCCCAACCGCATGTCAAGGAGCAGCGACGGCGAAAGACCCATCGCATCCATGGCGTGAAGGTATCCCGGTTCGGCGGATGCATGCGACGGAATCAGGAAATCCTTCACCCCCGGGTGCAGACGGTACGCCACCAGGGCTGCGACGGCGGAGATGAAGCCATCCACGACGACCGGCAGGCGAAGCGCCGCACCGGCGAGAAAACAGCCGGCCATGCCCGCAATGTCGAAACCGCCGACTTTGGCCAGCACATCCAGCGGATCCGCCGGGTCAGGCTTGTTGATGGACAACGCCCGTTCAATCACCTGCATTTTGCTTCGGTGGGCTTCCGCAGTCAGGCCGGCACCGCGGCCCACAACGGTTTCGGCGGGCAGACCGGTAAAGGCCATCAGGACTGCGCTGGCCGTGCTGGTGTTCCCAATGCCCATTTCACCGGTTCCGACAAGGTCAAAGCCTTCGGAGGCAAGCTGTTCCACAATGTGAATGCCGGCCTCGAGCGCCTGGACGGCCTGATCACGGCTCATGGCCGGTTCCCGTGACATGTTCCGCGTTCCCGGAGCGATCTTCCGGTCCAGGATGCCAGGTGCCGTAAGGTTGTCCGCAATGCCGATATCCACGATGCGGAGTTCCGCACCGGCCTGCCGGCTGAGGACATTGATGCCGGAACGGCCCAGCGTGAAATTGACCGCCTGGGTGCGTGTGACGCTCTGCGGGCAGGCGCTGACCCCTTCCTCGCAGATGCCGTTGTCGGCGCACATCACCACGATGCATTTTTTTGGCAGACGCTTGTATACGTCACCGGTGATGCCGGCGACCCGAATGGCGATATCCTCCAGCTTCCCAAGGCTGCCAAGTGGCTTGATGAGGGTATCCTGGCGTGCCAGGGCAGCTTTTTCGGCTTCTTGGTCCAAGGGCCTTATCAAGTCCAATGCTTCCTTAAGGGTCATGAAAAACCTCCGAGGGCAGGATGATGATGTGTCATTTATCAGTGTAGGGCAAACACCGGGATGCCGCAACCCTGCTTTTCGCGCAAATGGTTTTCCTCAATGAAATGTTGACTTGCCAGGCCTCATGATTTATCCTGTAAATACGCTGAATGAACTACATAATCGCAGTGATGCTGCGTATTGACAGGTCTTGCTTGTGATTCGCCGCGAAGTATGTGGGGTCTATCCTGGGTTTTTACATTCACGTCACCTCCCAGTGATGTCGATGGGACAAGAAAGGTTTGTGATGACGAACAAAGAATGTTTCAGGCAAATGAAATACGGAATGATGATTCATTGGGGATTGTATTCACTGCCGGCGGGCGAGTGGAAGGGTAAACGAATGGCGGACATCGGTGAATGGATACAATCCTGGTTCCGCATTTCCAACCATGATTCTCGTGCAAAAAGTCGATTTTCG
>JANYKF010000382.1 GCA_025361665.1 Clostridiaceae bacterium | reverse complement strand
CGCGTATTATGTTGTTCAGATTGTTTCGGAACCAATTTGGCTCTCTTTGTACAGATAGGATGATACGACTGCCTGATGAGATTTACGGGAGGAAATGTGATGATAGACAACAATGAATTGGAAGTCAAGGCGATGGAATGTTTTCTTTGCGGTGATACAAAGAAAGCCCAGCAGTTGCAAACAGAATTTCTTGATGGAGTGATGAAATCCGGGGAAGATTATTGCAGCTGCCAAGTCAGCTGCAAATATCACGGAAAATGTGTTGAATGTGTCATTATCCATAGGGGGCATGGGCATCACCTGCCAAATTGTTTCCGTGACATGGTCAACAAAAGGATGCAGGCGATTTCCGGGCTGACTGAACACACGTTTACGCCCGGAGAGTGATCGGGGGGGCTTAATGATGGAAACAGCCATCTTATACGGCTTTGCTGTTGGTGGATGTTTGTGTGGATATGGAAATATTCAATGCATTGAGGGGTGAGCCATTGCTGCAATCCAATGAAGAGGCTATTCCTGCGAACCGTATTTCACTCATGGACATCAGCAGATTTTTCCTGCCAATGGCTATTGGCGCTTTTTGTGTCAGTTTCATATTCCCGATTTTTAGTTGGGGTATTTCACGTTTTCCTGATTCTGAAACCTCTCTTGCCGCATTTTCCCTTGCCAGGGGTTTTTATTTCATTATGGCTTCTCCGATATTGGTCTTGAGACAAACAGCAGTGGCAATGGTTACAGAGAATGATTCTTACCGGATCGTCAGAAAATTTTCGTTCATGATGATTGTTACATTTTTTCTGCTCTTTTTCCTCATCGGGATCACTCCGGTCAGTGAATTGATTTTTGGTGGCTTGATGGGTGTGAAAGTACATCTTCTAGCGATAACACGCCAATCTTTCGTCATATTTTCTTTTTTGCTGCTTTTCGCCGGTTGGAACATGTTTCTTCAAGGCATCGCGATCGTTGGTGGCAAGACCTCGCTTATTTTATACTCCATGCTTGTTCAGATCATCGTTGTGGTTTTGTCAATGGCCGCATCCGAAAGAATCCCCAATCTAAATGGCGCCGCAGCCGCAACACTGAGCTATGTTTTCGGAATGGCTGCCGCTGCGGTCTTCTTGGATATTTCCATACGTAAGAAAGTGCCGGGCGGTGTGATATCAAATCGTTCGAATAGCAGCATATGCATCAATCATACCGGAAATGACATCACAATGAAGAAAGTGTTCAGTTTTTACTATCCGCTCGTATTGGCCACGATTGTTCTGTGCGTCTCAATTCCCATCATCAATGCGGCTTTGTCGAAAACCAGCAGCGCCTCGCTATACTTGTCCGCCTTTGACATAGCATGGAGCCTGGGATGGTTGGCGCTGGGGTGCATTGAATTGAGCCATCAGGTCCCGCTGTATTTTTTGCGGCGGGACTCGGGCGGATATAAAGCCACATTTCGCTTCCTGCTTCTGTTTGGTGTCTTTTTTTCACTTTTGGTTGTTGCCATCGGGTATACGCAAGTCGGCAATCTGGTCTTGACGAAGCTGATGGGGATTAAGCCGGAAATCAGCGTGGTTGCACTTGGAGCCCTGCGGACATTGGCATTTTTGCCGGTTCCATATGTGATTCGTCAATATTTCTGGGGCGTCCTCATGTTCAAGAAGGACACGAAACCTGTTACCTGGGGTAAAATCATCAACCTTGCCTGCTTGTTTTCCTTTCTCTTCCTGAATTTGCGGCAGGCAGCCGCAAATCCCGTCATGATCGTTGTCCTTGGCATGATCCTTTCTGAACTCGTCGAAATCATTTTTTTGTTTTCACGAGTCGTGAAATACCTGAGAAACAAGCAAACCCCGTCATTGAATCAATAAGGGTTTATGAAGGAGTGCAGTATGAAAGTCGAAGACAGAATCTTGACGATGCCCCGGCAGGTTGTGTACCATGACGGTCCGCCCGTTGTCCTGGGCCGGATTGGCCAGGCAGCATGCTGTGTCCGAATAGAGGATGCATGGAAGGATGTGGATCTTCCCGGAATTGCCGATGATCTGAAGGAACGGCTGACTGGCCTGCTGGCCGATCATCCGTGTTGTGAAGCAGCCTGTCCGATGGAAAGCATCGGGATTACATTGAAGTTGGGATCTCCTCCGGCAGGTATCGCGAATGAGGACCAAGGGTACGCCATCACCGTTGCCGAGGACGAAGTCTGCCTCACCGGCTATGGATCCGCCGGCTTACGATATGCCGTGACCTCCTTCGTCCAGTGCCTGAGAATGGAGAACAACACGCTGACCATCCCCTGTCTGAGTCTGCTGGACTGGCCGGACATGCGCACACGCGGCCACTTCATGGAAAGCCGGTATGGGTCCAACCTGATGATGCTGGCTGACTGGCAGCACGTTGTGGACAATATGGCCGCCATGAAAATGAACCAGCTGGTCGTATCGCTCTACGGCTGCTGGTGCGTCCAGTACGACGGCAGGGTAAGCGAGTATCTGTATGTGCCGCTGAAGTCCTATGAAAAACTGAAAACACCGGTTGTCATCCGTTATTTTTCGCCCGCCAAAGGCGAGTGGATAGATCGTGAGCAATTGCCGCCCATGTTTGAGCAGGACTTTTTCGGCGATCTGGTCGCCTATGGCAAAAGCAAAGGAGTGACGGTTTTCCCGCTCTTCAATTCGTACGGCCACAACACCCTGATTCCAGCCCAATATCCCGAGGTTTCGGCCAAGGACGGGAACGGCGAGCCGACGCTGACCGGATACTGCACATCGAATGACCGCACCTATGAGATGCTCTTCGACATATATGATCAGATCATTGATCGTTATCTGGCACCGAACGGCGTCGACTGTTTTCATATCGGTCTTGACGAAGTTGGAGACGGAATCGCCCAAAATGCCGATGATTTGTACAAGGTGCGCTCCCCTTGGTGCATCTGCCCGGCCTGTGCCGGCCAGGACCGCATCCAGCGATTCATAGCCCATGCAGTCAAGCTGGTGCTGCACCTGAAGAAGCGCGGCATGAAACACATATACCTGTACCATGACATGCTGGTTCCTCACGGCACTTTCGGGGAAACCGACAGCTGCGACCTGATGATGGACGCTTTGCGTCAGAACAACCTGTTGGAGGAAGTGGTTGTCGATTGGTGGACCTATTCCGATTTCCGGGAGAACCTCATGTTTCAGACCACGCGTCCGGATCTGGGGCTTCGCCGCACAATCAAGCCCTGGAACGGTTATTACCACTGGACGATGCTCAGCCATCCGCTGAGGAATATCCATCTGCTGGCGAAGATGGGCCATGAGGAAGGTGCCGAGGGGATGCAATCCTACTCGGCTTGGGACGAGAGCTATGATCGCAACCACCTGGC
>JANYKF010000018.1 GCA_025361665.1 Clostridiaceae bacterium | reverse complement strand
AAAACTCACAAAAGTGAGTTCTTTACACCAGAATCATTGTTGGAAGCATGTCAAGAGAATGGCTTCAATCTGTATTCCGGAATCGTTGCTTCGGGAATCGTTGCTTCCAGAATCGTTGCTTCGGGAATTGCCAGTCTTCGGGAATTTCCTCCTGGAGAAATGCCTGTTGATATGGCATGACGGCTGCAGTATGCTGATAATGCGCGCGAACATCATCTGAAATGACAAGGCGCAACAATACGGGTGTCACAGACACCCCTTGCGGGAGGCTACGACATGAACAAGACCAAAGTTGCCATCATCGGCTGCGGTACGATCGCCAATGCCGCACACGGACCTTCCTATGGGCGAAACCCGAATGTGGAGATTGCTTATTGCGTGGACATCATCCTGGAAAGAGCCGTCGCGCTGGCAACGGCTTATGGCGATGAAACCACGAAGGCGATCATCGATTACCGGGAAGCCATCGCAGATCCGACGGTCACCTGTGTTTCGGTATGCGTGCCGAATTACCTGCATGCCCCCATCACCATCGACTGTCTGGACGCCGGCAAAAATGTGCTGTGCGAGAAACCCGCAGCCATGAATTATGCGGAAGCCGTCTCCATGAAGGAGGCAGCCGACAGGAACAACCGCATCCTGAACATCGGCGTGGTCAATCGTTTCTCCACGGCGGTCAACAAGGTGAAAGACCTGATTGAAGGCGGTGAATTGGGCGTAGTCTATCATGTTTATTGCTCATTCCGTTCCTACCGTTCCATTCCAGGACTCGGAGGGCCGTTCACCACGAAGGAAATGGCCGGCGGCGGCGTCCTGATTGACTGGGGAGTCCACTTCCTCGACCTCATCAATTATTGTATCGGGGGGCCGGCCATGAAGACGGCGTCGGCATCCGCCTACAACCAACTTGGGAAAAACCTTCGCGATTATGTGTTCACGGACATGTGGGCGGGCCCGCCGAACTACGCGGGCCAATGCGACGTCGAGGAATTCATCACCGGTATGATCCGCACGGACGGGCCGACCATCACGCTCAACGGCGCCTGGGCCCAGAACATCGATGAACGGGCCATGTTCATCGAGTTCCTGGGAGACAAGGCGGGCATCAAATTGGAGTATGGCTCGAATTTCACACTTTACAGCACGAAGGGCGGCATGCTCACGAAGACTGTTCCATCGTTCAACATGGCAGACATGTTCTATGAAGAATTGGATGCTTTTGTCAAGTGTGCGGCCGTGAATGGAAAAATCCGCTCAAACATTGACAGTGTGCTGATTACCGCTCAGATGATGGATGCGCTTTACCAGTCTGCTGAAGAGGGAAGGGAAATCGCCATCTGAGACAACCAGGCAAGGGAAATCACAGTCAGGAACAACATGGGATGACACCATCGGGAACAACATGGGATGACGCCATCGGGAACAACATGGGATGACGCCGGGACGATTCTGCGGTATGATGTTGGTGCGGCATTTTCCGCAACGAGGTTTCTCATGACACGCACCGCATCAAACCTGAAGTTTTCCATCCTGCAGGGATTATACTGGTCGACCATCTGCATCATGTATGCGTTCCTGGTCCCGCTTTACCGGCATTATGGCTACAATGAAATCACCATCGGAGTCCTCGCCATGGTGATGTCCCTGGCGACCGTCGTAGTCCAGCCGCTATGGGGCATTGTCTGCGACCGGACTGGCAAGATCAGGAACGTTTTCCTCTGGACCGTGTTTGCCTCCATTCCCCTGGCGTTCGGACTGCTCCTCGGAAAACAGGGTGCCGTCTGGATGGGCATCGCGGTATTCCTGTTATCATCCAGCTTTTTTTCAATGGGTTCCGTCCTGGATTCCTGGATTGTGAAGATGATCAATCAAGGGAAAAACGTCCGGTACAGTCTGACCCGCGGCATCGGGTCGCTGAGCTATGCCGCGATGGCGATCGTTTTCGGCCGTTTTCTCGATGTGGCCGGCATGGAGATCATTCCGCCGACTTTTGCCGTGATGGCGTTCATCCTGTTGACGGTGGCCTTTTTCACCGGTGCACCGGAACGGGAGGCTCATCACGGGCAGGTCGGAAATCCATTTGCATCCATCGGGGTGCTGATCAAGAACCGTCGGTTCCTCCTGCTGATGATTGCCGTCATGCTGCTGTATGTGGGAAGCGGTGCCGTCATGGTTTTCATGCCGGTTCGCATGGAGTCGCTGGGGGGCAGCAATACCACGCTTGGCTTTGCGATGACCCTGATGGCCTTATGTGAAGTGCCTGCCATGCTGCTCCACCACAGGTTCGTCAAACACGTGAAGAATGAAACCCTTCTGGCGTTTGCCATGTTTTTCTATGTCGTGAAAGGGGTGGCCACGGCTCTTGCCCCGAGCACGACCATCCTGATCCTGATTCAGGTTCTGCAGTTTGCCTCTTTTGGCTTGTATCTGCCTTCCATTGTCCAGCATATCAACCGGATGGTGGACGAAAAGAACCTTGTGACAGCCCTCTTGCTTTTTTCCTCGGCCACTTACGGGTTGGGCATGATGCTGGGAGGGTTCGTCGGAGGTGTGCTGGCGGATGCATTCGGGGTGCAGATCATGATGCTGCTGCTTGCCTGCGTTTCTTTTGCGGGGTTCCTGATGTTCATGCTCACGGGCAGGCGTGTTGAACCGGCATCGCCTGTCTGATCCTGATGTTCATGCTCACGGGCAGACGTGTTGAACCGGCATCGCCTGTCGGATCCTGATTGATGTGAAGGGAGGAAGAAACATGTCACAAATTGACCGCTATCTTGATGAATCCCTGCCTTTTT
>JANYKF010000380.1 GCA_025361665.1 Clostridiaceae bacterium | reverse complement strand
TCATTCACGTGCACCTCAAGGACATCAGGGAACCGGTCTTGAATCAGGTGAATGATGCGTACGATATGATTTGTCAGCACCTCTTCGACAGCCTGCTGCCCGCCTCCGGAATAATAAAGATGGCCGGTATCGTATAAAAGGCCAACACGTTTGTCCGTCATGTGAAGGAATCGGTCGATTTCCGCAGGTGTCTGAACGCCAGTCCCCATGTGATGGTGAAGGCAAACCCGCATGCCCTTTTCTTCGGCCAGGCCGGCCAGACGGTTCATGCCGTTGGCCAACCGCTGCCAGGATTCATCGGAAAACACCGGCTTCTCCCTGAACACAGGCGTGTTCATGCCTTGAATGCTGCCTCCCTGCTCGGAACAGCCGATGACCTTCGCCCCCATGGCATGAAGAAAATCCCGGTGGGAGAGAAAAGCCCGGACCGTCGCTTCTTCCTCCAGGGTGGTGAAGAAGCAGCTGAACCAGGCATTGCAGACAGATAATCCCCTGCTTGCCAGAAAGCGGTCCAACACCTTGGGATCTTTCGGATAACGGTTGCCTACTTCGCATCCCGTGAAACCGGCCAGTGCCATTTCACTGATGCATTGCTCGAATGGAATCTCCCCGCCCAGTTCCGGCAGGTCGTCATTCGTCCAGCCTATGGGCGCGATGCCCAGCCTTATCAATTCAGCATTCATTGCCATCCTCCGTCATGAAGCATACGAACCAGGCTTCACCCTAACACTTTATCATTCCGGAGGATTGATTCCCACCTATATTTCAGCCTGTGCGTTGCTATCGCCCTATTCATTGCTATCGCCCTACCCATTGCCATCGCCCGATTGGTTGCCACCGCCCTGTATAAGCTCAAACCGGGAATACCCATGGCGCATTCCCTGATCCCTTCGGATGCCCAGATACATGGAAAGCGCGCCCAACAGGGAAACGCAGCACCACATCACAAATACGTTGTCCCACCCGAGCAGGTCCACGATGAGCCCGGTGAGGACACCCGCAAGGCCGGAACCGAGATAGATGGTGAAGTCGATGAACCCCGCAATGGCGGAAACCTTGCCGCAGTAGGCGTAATGCAGCGGGATCACGGTCGTCATCAAAGGGTTGGCCCCGAACATGAAGGCGGACGTGCAGGCCAGCATCAGCACGCTCAGCGTCGTACTTGTATGAATGAAGAACATGAGTCCCAGCGATGCCAAGGCACCTCCGAGCATCAGGATCAGGATGGTCAGTTTTTCCCTTGACTTCAGCATCCGGTTCAGCCATCCGGCAAGGAAGATTCCCGCAAAATTCACAGCGGGAATGATCAGGATGATGGCAACGGTCGATTTCAGCGACAGGTTTTGCGTATCCATCAGCAGTTTCGGGCTCCACAATGAAATGCTGTCCTTTACGATCCCCTGCGTGACGCCTGTCAGTGCCACGAATACCAGGTTCGTGCCCGTGATGATTTGCCATATTGATGTCTTGGCCGATTTGTGCTCCCTGATTTCTTCTGCGGTCAATGCGTGCTTGTTGTCGTGCTCAACCGGCAAATCGGGAAGGCCGACATCCGAAGGTTTGTTCCTCACCATAAAATACCAGACGGCTGACAAAGCCAGGACAAGGATGGCGGCCAGCCAGAACACCCATCGCCATCCGAAGGCATTCATCATGACGCCGGAACTGCCCCATGCGATGAGGTATCCGAATATCATGGTGATCGACATGCCGAATGCGACAAGATTGTGCCGTTTGCTTGGAAACCAGTGCGAGAGGGTTTTCACGAGCGGCCCCCACAGCATGGACTGGAATATCCCATTGGCACCCCAGAGGAGGATCATGAAAAAGAGCGTGAGGCTATATCCAAAGGCCACGTTGATGAAGGCGGAAATGACAAGACCCGTCAGAATGAAAGTCCTGCTGCTGAACTTGTCTCCCAGATACCCGTTGACGAGTTGGCCGATGGCATAAACCCAGAAAAAGGAAGTGCCAATCATCCCGATGGCGGTGTTGGTGAGTTTCAGATCCGCCTGCATGCCGGGTATGGCAACGGAAAAATTGACCCTGCAAATATATGCCGCGGTATAAGCGAGAAAACAGGCAGCGAAGATTCTTGTCTGCCATTTCTTCATGGAGCTGGCCGTTGTCATGCTTACCCCTCAAGACATCCGATGGATTCAGTGGCCCCGACTTATCTACCCTGAAAATGCGCTGTTTGTTAGTGAAAAGCCAATAAATCATGAGCGCATTTTCATGGCTTGCTGGTGCTTCGCCGCGAAGCATGTAAAGCCTACCCGTTGAAGCACCGGTCAAGAAGCGCTGGAGCTCCTGAAGTT
>JANYKF010000521.1 GCA_025361665.1 Clostridiaceae bacterium | reverse complement strand
TTCATGTAAGCAAGCGCCAGTTTGGTATTGTCGGCAAGCTGGTAGGGGGCGTATACGTACCCTTCCTCCTGCTTGAACATGACCCATCCGTTGATGGTTTTGAAAGAACGGAAGATGTTGGCTTTGATGTCATACCACGGTCCGCCCACCAGCGGGACGGCGTCGGCGCCTTTCTTTTCCTTGAACGTTTTCAGCAGGGTGTAGTAGTCATCCGTGGTGACAGGCATCTTCGTGATGCCAAGTTCGTCCATCCATTCGCCGTTGACGAAGATGTTGCACTCGAGTGCTGCGGATTCATCGATGGCGGGGATGAAGTACATGTCGCCCTTGTCGTCCTTCACATTCTTGGTCAGCTGGTGGCTCTCGATTTCAGCGAGGACGTTCGGGGCATACTGCGGCAGCAGGTCGTTGAGCTTGCGCACTGCACCTGAGCTGTAGTACTTGGCAAGGGCAGCGACGGAACCTCCAAAAAAGTCCGGCAGGTCACCGCTGGCAAGCGTCACGTTCAGCTTCTCGGCATAATCGGCGGAATTCACGAGATTGAATTCATACTTGAAATTGAACTTTTCGCCCAGTGCCTTGTATGTCATCTGATCCATGTTGGTGGGTGCGTTCACAAAGTCGAAATTCATGAACTTGATGGTGAGAGGTTTCAGTTCGGCTGTGGCCGGCGCTGCTTCCGTCGCAACCGCGGTCGTCGCAGCTTCAGTAGCGGCAGCCGTGGTCTCTGCAGCCGCAGTCGTGGCAGCCGCTGTGGCAGCCGCTGTGGTTGCCGCCGCAGTAGTGGCAGCGGGAGTTGCTGTGCCGCATGACGCCAGCAGGCTGACAATCATGATCAGGCAAAGAAGGACCATGCCGGGACCGTGCTTCTTCATGATAGTTCCTCCTTGTATTGCTGTATGCTTAAACGCGGCGCGCCGCAGTTTAGCCGTGTCATATGTCACCCTTTGATGGCGCCGATCATGGCGCCCTTGACAAAGTAGCGCTGCAGGAACGGATAGATGACCATCAGAGGCACCATGGAGATGATGATCACCGCGGACTTGAATCCCATCGGCGTGAGGTTGCGCCCGGCGGCCCCGGCGTTGCTCAGCATGGCGTCGGATACGATGGTGTCGCTCATCGTGATGAGCAGGTCGCGCAGAATCAGCTGCAGCGGGTACAGGTTCTTGTTGTTCAGGAATATCATGGCGTTAAAGAAGTCATTCCACCGGCCGATCAGGTACATGAGGCCGATGGTGCAGAGGCCTGGCACGGACATCGGCAGGATGATGCTCGTCATCACCTTGAAGTCGCTGGCCCCGTCTATCTTTGCGGATTCCTCCAGGCTGTCGGGTATGGACATGAAGTTGGTCCGCAGGATGATGAGGTTGTACTGGCTGATGGCGGCGGGGATGATGATGGCCCATATCTTGTTGATCATGCCCATCTGCCTGATGACGAGATAATAGGGTATCAGGCCGGCGCTGAACAGCATGGTGAATGCGATGAACAGCATGATGCCGTCCCGTCCGGGAAGATTTTTCCTTGACAGCGGGTAAGCTCCCAGAATCGTCAGCACCATGGACCATGTCACGCCGAGTACCGTGTAGACAAGTGTATTGCGGTATGCAAGGAGGACATACTCGTGCGTGAAAACTTTCGCGTAATTCGTCAGGTTGAAACCGATGGGAAGGAGCCACACTTCCCGGCGCGTCACGGCCTCGCCGCCGCTGATGGAATTTGAAAGGATGTAAATGATCGGATAGAGCGTGACCAGGATCACGATGAACACGATGATCAATACTATTCCTTCAAATACCGAGTCAAAAGGCGCAGTGCGGATTTTGTTTGTCGATTGTCCCACTTTGCCCCTCCTTCATCAAAATATGGAAACCTCGGAAACAACCTTGCTGATCTTATTGGCCAACAGGACGAACGCGAAGCCGATGACCGATTGGAACAAGCCTACTGCCGTGGCGAATGAATAGTCGGATTGTATCAGTCCGCGCTTGTAGACGAAAGTCTGGATGACCTCCGAAGCGGATTCGTTGATTGGATTGCTCAGCAGCAGGATTTCCTGCCACTGCAGGTTCATGATGCCGCCAAGGCGGAGGATGAGCAGGATGATGAACGTGTTGCGTATGCCCGGCAGGGTGATGTGCCAGAGCCGCCTGATCCTTCCCGCGCCGTCCACGTGGGCGGCTTCATAGAGCGTCGGATCGATGCCCGTGATGGTCGCGAGATAGATGATGGCGTCATAACCGGACCAGCGCCAGATGATGATGGC
>JANYKF010000502.1 GCA_025361665.1 Clostridiaceae bacterium | reverse complement strand
ACAGTGAGTTTTTACACCAGAATCAAACTTCAGGTGCTTCGCGGCGAATCACCAGGAAGATCTTCAAAAGCATCTGCTTCTACTGGTTTATGTTATTTGAACGACGCATTTGCTGCGTAAAGGTCGACAATCGGCAAAGCTTCTGGCCGGCTGCAGGAACTTGCCAGTTTGACCGTGCATTCCCCGCGGGCCGCATCGTGTATGGCGTGCATCACGTCCAGCACATGGTAGGCCAGCGTCATGTCCGCGCGGTGCGGGGTTCCGGCGGCGATTCCCCGGGCCATGTCCGCCACGCCGATACCGCGGCTGTTGTCCGCATGTCCGTGTGAAAGCGGCATCGCGGACCAATCCTCCTGGCCCATGCGGCGCAGGAGGACGGGACCCCCGAACGTGTTCGGGTCCGGCACGATCATCGTGCCCTCGCTGCCATACAGTTCTATGCGGGGCAACTGGGAATGCCACACGTCAAAAGAGGTCATGACGGTGGCAGATTGCCCGTCCGCAAACCGCAGAAGGCCTGTGATGTGCGTCGGCACCTCGACCGGCACTATTTTCCCGAATTTCTTCGCACTGGTGATCGTCCGGGTCGGGAACGTGACATCGGCATGACCCGCCGCACTGGCAACGGGTCCGAGCAGGTTCACCAGCGCCGTGAGGTAATAGGGTCCCATGTCGAACATCGGGCCGCCGCCGACTTCGTAATAGAATTCCGGGTCCGGGTGCCACCCCTCGTGCCCGTGGCAAGTCATGAAGGCCGTGGCTCCGACCGGCTTCCCGACCCAGCCGTCATCGAGCAGCTTGCGGCAGGTCTGGATGCCGCCGCCCAGGAAAGTGTCCGGGGCGCAGCCGATGCGCAGGCCCTTTTCGCGGGCTTTGGCCAGCATGGCCAGGCCGTCTTCACGCCTGATGGCGAACGGTTTCTCGAGATAGACATGCTTCCCGGCGTCAAGTGCCTGCAGGGTCACGGATGCATGCGCCTTCGGAATGGTCAGGTTCACCACAATGGAAATCTCCGGATCAGCCAGCATCGCTTCCACCGACATGGCACGGATTCCATGCTCCGCCGCTTTTGCTTCCGCGCGCTCTGCAATCATGTCTGCGCAGGCGACCAATTGAATGTTGTGAAAGGTTTTCGTGAGATTCTGAAGATAGATGCCGCTGATGTTGCCGCATCCGATGATGCCCACTTTGGTTCCGGCCATGTCACAATCCTCCCTTTCCTTTTGACGCCCAGAGGAACCCGCGCCGCATCATTTCACGGGCTGCGGGAATATCAAATACATCGTTGTGGTGACCCAGGGAATTGTAGAAGACGCGGCCGAGGCCCCAGCGCTTTGTCCATACCACGGGCATGGAGACAAACCCGTTCGCGGCATGAAAGCCGTTGGCAACCGGGAAGGTTGTGACTGCCAGTACTTCAATGGCGGGATCCACGTGGAGGTAGTATTGCTCCGTGCTTACGTCGAAATCTTCCAGTCCTTCCGTGATCGGGTTGGAACCATGGCGGATGAATATGCGGTGGGGAGTCCCGTCATTTCCGGGATGGGCTACCCATTGTCCGCCTGTCATGAATTGCCAGTCCACGTTTTCCCGGAATGAATCGCACATGCCGCCATGGCATCCGGCAATGCCGACACCGGAAGCGACCGCTTCCAGAACCGGCTGCACCTGCTCGTTCCTGATTTGACCCATCGTCCAGACCGGCACGATGAGGTCGAGAGACTTGAGTTTTTCCACATCCAGAAAAGCATCCAGCGAATCGGACAATTCGACGGAAAAACCTTCCTTCTTCAGCATATCCGCGAAACGACCCGAAACCTGCACCGGCTCATGTCCATCCCATCCACCCTGTACAATCAATGCACTTCTGCTCATGCCATGCCCTCCGTTCCCGCTCCGCGGGTGTTTCTTCTCCATTATCCGGCTGAACCCCCCGTCATGCACGTCAAAAGGTGTGGAAAACCAGTCAGTTTTTGCTATAATGAGGCATGTGCCCTCAAGTGATCAGACCCGGATCCACATCGCATTTCAAGGCCGGCGGAGCCAGGCCGGAGGAAGGTCCGGAACGTGCGTGTATTTCATGAAATCAGGCGTCCACAGGATGACAGCCCACTCGGCCTCACGGCAATCCAAACCCGCACCCTCACGTTCATGGCCCACTGGCACCATGACATTGAGCTGATTCTTGCGACGGGCGGTGAAATTCCCGTGGGCATCGGCGGAAAAATCCATAGGATGAAACAAGGGGATCTCGCCATTGTCGGAAGCGGCGACATCCATTTTTATGAAGGGGATCCGGATGCTTGCGACATCCACATCCTCATTTTCCCCCCCCAGCTGCTGGGTCAGGGAATGTGGCCTGTCGGGCACCGGTTCCGGACCCCTTTTTTCACGGAACACCCGGTTTTTGATCCGGTGTGCGCCTCACGCGTGTCACCGGCTGACATGACCGCATTGCGCAGACTGTTTCTCGACATCGTCGCGGAAGCATCCGAGCGGGATTCCGCGCACGAAGACATGCTGAAGGGACGCGTCCATCTGTTCTGCGGTTCCGCAGTTCGCCTGCTGCCGACCGACGCGGCCAATCCCGCCGACGAGAAACGGCGGCTTGACCAGACCATGCGCATCCAGCAGGCGATGGAATGGCTTGAGGAACACTTCAGAACCGACGTGACGCTTGGAACGCTGTCAAGGCAAATGAATACCAGTTATCACCACATGTCCCGCCTTTTTGGCGAGACTGTGGGTACGCCGTTCAAACAGCACCTCAATATCCTGAGGATCAATGAAGCCGACCGCATGCTTTCCGGCAGTTCCCTCAGCATTACGGAAATCGCGCTGCATTGCGGTTTCAACAGTCTTCGCACATTCAACCGGGTGTATCGTTCGATCCGGGGCCGGGCTCCGTCGACCGGCCGCTGACGGCCGGCACGCGGGGCCCGCCTTTTTTCCCGTCCAGCGCACCCCGCAGCGCCTTCGCACGTTTTTCCCCGAATCCGCCCACTGCCGCGATTTCTTCCACGGTGGCCCGCCTGATGCCGGCCACGGATCCGAACACGGTCAGCAGCATTTTCTTCCGTACGGGCCCGATTCCGGAGATGTCGTCGAGTGCGGACTTCACCT
Source organism: Clostridiaceae bacterium (assembly GCA_025361665.1). Taxonomy (GTDB): domain Bacteria; phylum Bacillota; class Clostridia; order DSM-8532; family DSM-8532; genus JAEWSN01. The sequence goes on along the minus strand of JANYKF010000502.1, from coordinate 3,609 downwards.
GCCGCTTGCTGCGCAAGGTCCTGTTGTACGTGACCGCGAACCGGTGCGCCTCGTTCTGGATGGAAGCCACAAGCCTGAGAACATCCTGATGCCTTGCCAGCATGACTTCCCCCTTGTCTCCCACCAGGCAGTGGGAGCGATGCCGTTCGTCCTTGGCCATGCCCCAGACCGGCACCTGAACGCCAAGTTCACGGAGTACCTCCTCCACGGCATGCACATGCCCAAGGGCACCGTCCGCCAGGATCAGGTCCGGGCAACGGCCGAACGCCTCATCGGATGATCCGTCCAGATAGCGCCGAAACCTGCGGTGAACTGCCTGCTGCATGCTGGCATAGTCGTCCTGGCCGGACTGGTTCTTCATTTTGAAGCGCCGGTAGGAAGACCTGTCGGGCATCCCGTCGCGGAACACGACCATGGACGCCACGATTTCGCTTGTACCCGTGTTTGAAATGTCGTACGCCTCGACCACGGAAGGCACGGCCGGCAGTTCCAGCAGCCTGCAGAGATTTCCGAGCGCATTCTCGTTCTCGCTTCTCCTGGTCAGCACCACCCTCGTATACTGGTCCAGTTCTTCGCGTGCATTCTTTTTCGCCATGTCGATGAGGTCGATCTTGAAGCCGCGCTGCGGCACCCGCAGTTCGACCTTGTTCCCCCGTTTCCCGGATAGCCACTCCCCGACCGGATCCATGGATTCCGGAGCCACTTCCAGCAGCAGTTCCTTTGGAATGGCGGCATCATCCTGATAAAACTGCATCAGGACGGCTTCCATGATTTCCGCGGGAGAGAAGGCACCGGTCCCTTCCAGCACGAAACTCCGGTTCCCTACGAGTTTTCCGTTTCGAACGGAGAGCACGCTGGCCGCCTGGTGGAAGTTGTCGCATGCAAGACCGATGATGTCCCTTTCCTCGAGTTTGTCTGAAACCACAGCCTGCTTTCGGGATAGGTTGCGCAGGTGCCCGATGCGGTCGCGCAGGGCGGCGGCCTTCTCAAACTCGAGCGCTTCCGCGTGTTCCGTCATCCGGGCTTCCAGCGCCTGCATGACCTCTTCATGCCTTCCCTCGAGAAACTGACAGAGGTCGCGGACCACGACCCGGTATTCGGCGGATCCGATGATCCCGGCGCATGGCGCGGAACAAAGGCCGATGTGATGATAAAGGCAGGGACGCTGGTTGTCATGCTCCCGGATGTCCCGCCTGCAGGTTCGGACGGGGAAAAGACGGCGCACCGGATCGAGCGCGCCGCGCAGGTTTGTGGCTGAAGTAAAGGATGCGAAATACCTTGCGCTGTCCTTCTGCACTTTCCTGACGATATCAAGGCGCGGGAACGCTTCCGCCAGCGTGATGCGGAGCCACGGATAGGCTTTGTCGTCCTTGAGGAGGATGTTGTAATGGGGTTTGTGCTGCTTGATGAGTGTGTTTTCAAGAACCAGCGCTTCCAATTCCGTGGCGGTGACGATATAGTCCAGCGCCCGTATGTTGGAAACGAGGAATTCCGTCTTCAGCCCTTTGTCTTCCCGTTGCTGAAAATAGGAACGGATGCGGTTCCTGAGGACCTTCGCCTTGCCGACGTAAATGACCTTTCCGACCGCGTCCATGTAAATGTAAACACCCGGCTGTTCGGGCAAACCGGCCAATTTCTGTCTGAGCGGTTCCCGCCATTCGCCCTCTGCCTCTTCGCCATCCGCGGTAATGACGCCGTCCCAGTCAATCACATTCCGGTACCTGCCCCAGTCACTCACATTCCTTTGACTGCCCCATTTCCGACAACAGGGTCAGTCTGACATTCCCCGGTGTGTGAATGCGGCAAGTTCCTCGAGCGCGGTTTCCTCATCGCGGCCGTCCGTGATCAGGGTGACGCTCTCACCGGGCACAATGCCCAGGGAAAGCAGGCCCAGCAGGCTCTTCGCGTTTGCCTTGCGCTCATCCTTCTGTACCCAGACATTTGCGTCATATGCGGATGCTTTTTGTATGAGGCGGGCGGCCATCTTTGATTCCAGACCCGATGTGCTGCTGATGGTGACTTCTCTGGCTACCATGATGAATATCCCCCTGAATGCGGCTGAATGATGGATGTCAATTGCATGTTGCCCGAAGCTGCACGGGTTTTCCGATGCAAACATGACCGGCCTTGCATGAAGCCGATATCGGCTTCGTTCACCAAAATCATATTCGAATCCCATTATACAATAAAAACATAACCATGCCAAGCATGCCGGCTCAGAGGTCCTGATTCAGGGTTGTCATGTCCCGGGTGTGTCAAGTCTCAGGAGTGCAATGCCTCAGGAAGGAAGCATCCGGATACGCGCCATCACGTCTTCCGCCAGTCCTGCTTGTTTTCCGGAACCTGCCCGCTCCGATCTGCGAATGATCCGCCGCAGTCCCGGCCAGGCCACGACATCGACACGGCAGCGCGCGCATCGCACCGCATGCAGGATCAGGCGAAAACCTCTCCTGACATCCAGCCTGTCTTCAATATAGTCAAGATAATCCTTTTCCGGAATACAAACACCCATGCATGATCCGCCCTTCCCGTTCTGATCGGCACTCAGGTTACGGGCGGTCATTGCCGTTTGTCTGCCGACTCAACCGTTTTGAAGCAGATTTGTTTCCGGATCGCCTGACGCAGGGGATAAAGGCAAGGTGCACCCGGAGCTGCTTTCACAGGGGCTGTCCGGCCAACCGGGCACGCAGCATCCGCCTTGCGCGAAAGATCCGGTTCTTCACCATGCTCATTGGAATGTCAAGCCGTTCGGCAATCTCATCATATTGCATGCCGGACGCGTGATACATCATGAGGGGTTCACGGTAGATGGCATCAAGGGAGGAAACCAGTGCCGACAAAGATTCCGCCTGTTCACGCTCCAGAAGGATGTCCTCGGGAGACGGACCCGGGTCGGGCATCCATTCTGCCTCTTCAAGTCCGGCTGATTCCCTGTTCTTCCGGAACATGTCCGTGCATGTGTTCTGTGCGACCCGGGAAATCCATGTGGAAAAGCGGTATTCCGGGTTGTAGGCATCCAAGTGGAGGTATGCCTTCACAAAGGTATCCTGTGCGGCATCTTCCGCGGCCGGCCGATCCCTCATGATCCGGAGCGTGATGGAAAGGACCAGCCGTTCATACCGCTTGACCAGGAGGGCAAACTGCTCCCTGTCACCGGCGAGGATGCTGGCGATAATCTCATCTTCATTCCATATGTCCTGCGTATTTGTGCTGTTCATGCGCTTTCAGCCCCTTTCCTGCGTCAATCCCGATTGTATGGCCTTAGACTGAGAAGGTTGTTTGAGACACATTAGAAATGGGTTAATCCCGTCTTAAGATTTGATTCTCAAGATTTGATTCTCGTGCAAAAAGTCGATTTTCGACTTTTTCATGCAAGTTGCAACTTGCAACTTGCATGCATCCGGCGGCAAATACCGCCGGATGGCACCGAATCATATGATTTGGTGTGTTGAAGGCACAAAATGTGCCTTCAACATGCAGGATGTCAGAGACATCCTGCATAAAAACTCACAAAAGTGAGTTTTTACACCAGAATCAGATTTGCATTCCGGAGAAATGGACCTTCGGCGGCATGGACATTGGCATGAAAAAAGGAGTTGACGGATGGGC
>JANYKF010000376.1 GCA_025361665.1 Clostridiaceae bacterium | reverse complement strand
TGTCCAGCGTGCGGTAGATGCCCATATAACCTGTCAGCCAGCATATGTCCGGATTGACGGGACTGGCGCTCATTCCCAGAGGCCCGCCATACCAGTCGGTGTTGTAGCCTCTCTCCAGCCAGCCGCCTTCCAGGTTCTCCGCGTAGGTCGCTCCGATCTTGAGCGACCAATTCCAGGTTTCACCCATGTCGGAGGATTTCATGATACCGCAGTAATTCATCTCCGGACGCGGGTTGTCGAAGAACTCCATCGGCGTTCTCCAGACATCCACCCATACATTGCCGGCGTCGGCGTCCACTGCTGCGATATTTCGGAACTGCCTGCCCTGGCCGTTGTCAGGGCCATGCAGATCATCATCCAGCCCATTGGCCAGCTCCACCCAGCTTTTCCCGTAATCTTCCGAGCGGTAGACGCCGGACCGGAATGCCTTCCCCTCCCAGCGGCTTTGCGCGAGAATGAAGAAAACGGGCTTTCCCGTTTCGTGATTCATGCCGCATCCGGCATTTACGACTGTTTCCACGCCGCAAGGCAATGCGGCGGCCTCCACAACCGCCTTGCAGGCGCTTATCCCGCACGCGCGCGGTGGAATATGCGAATCTGCAGGACCCGGAGCGGATTCACAGGTTAATGACAGTGCTTCAGTGGACACATGCAGATCCATCATGCAGATGGCCTTGTTTGTAAATGCGATGACCCGGCGAATGCCGGCCGGCGAGGAAGGATCGAAATACAACCGATGCAGAAAAGTCCCGAAAAGCACCGATGTCTGAGTCCAGCTTTTCCCACTGTCGAATGAGCCGTACGTGGCAAGCGAATTGTCTCCATACCTTCTTTGAACGCAGATGTGGAGGCTGTCCGAGCAGTCCGGGTCTATGGCTATGCCATGAATTTCGCCTCCCGGCCAGTTGTCCGAGGATAGATAAGCATGACCTGCCTCATCGCCGACAAGCTTTTCACCTGTAACCATCCCCGGATCGGGGAACACAAGCTGCCAGGTCTTCCCCTTGTCCCGTGAGCGGAAAAGCCCGCTGGATCCGGCATAGACGGTATTCCCGTCCGACGGGTCAAAGGCAATGGCATCCACGCGGACCTTGAGGTTGAACTCCCGCCAGCTTTCCCCTGCATCCCATGTGACATAGGCGCCGGTCATATCGCAGACGGCGATAATGTTGCCGGCATCATGGGGATTGATCGTCGGCAGGTACGTCGCGCCCCCACCACCGGGACCGATGATTGTCCAGCTTCTCCGTTTTGTGCTTTCTTCCTTCATGCCATGCCCCTTTCCGCCTTCATCGTTTCAGATAGCTGCAGATCGCTGAAGATCGCCACGGATCGCTGCAAACCGCATCCCGGCATTATTCCACTATGAAGGCCTTGTGGTTTGAAATGCCTGTCGCCGCATCGGTTACGGAAATCTTCCAGCAACCGGTCGCTTCATTGAATGGCAGCTGATACTCCTTGATGCATTCATGGCCAGGCACCGCGACGTTTTCCGAGTAAATCCACTGGAACACGCCATCGGGATTATACAGGTTGATGCTGAGAACATTGCGGTATTCACCATCCGGCTTGCCTGTGGAGAGCGAAACGCCGATCCGCATTTTTTCGCCGCGGCGCACTGTGGACGGGCATGAGATGGATATCGCATCCAGTGCATGGGGAAGCATTGAATAAATGCCGCAATCCCCTGCCGCAACGGATACTTCCACTTTGTCCGTGAAACCCAGGCAGATTTTTCGCCTGACGTCATAGACATGGGCGGGTACGGGCATTTTCAGCAGGATGCAGCCGGTATCACGCTCAATAGATTCAGAACCCCGGGTGCGTCCGTCATAAAGCGTTTTCCCGCCCGTGCCCAAATCCCTCAGCAATGCCGCGTACCTGGCCGATCCGTCGCTGTACAAAGTGGTTTCGTATCCGCTCCTGATGTCTTCTCCCTGCAATGTCTGAAGCCGAACCGGCTTTTCAACCCCCGCCATGCTCATCAGCTTGACGATGGTATCCTTGATAAACAGGCTGTCAGCCGGGTTTCCCGCAAACGCGTCAAACGCGCAGTTCAGATAAACGCCCAGTCCTTTTCCGCATGAGTTGATCGCAATGACCGGCACCTTCCTCATGAAGTCGTCCACGAAGGCCGCCTTGCCGTTTGTCAGGCGCACACCCGGCTCAGCGACGGGAAACGTCACTTCCTGCTCAAACAGCAATTCTTCATTGAGGGCAGGGTATCCGAACCCTTCCACGGGCTTGATGCAGTCATCCCCGCTGAAAGGCCTTGTCCTGTGGCCGAATCGCTCTATGCCGAACAGCACGTCCAGGCTGCCGGACGCATGCAGCCTGCAGTGTTCGTCCATGATCCCCGTCTGCATGTCCGCGACGACCATGCCTCCGCTGCCCGCGAATGACAGCACGGCCTCGGTCTCCGCGGTGCTCAGGGCAATGGAGTATGGCAGGATCAGCACCTTGAAATCTCTTTCGGTCAATTCGCCGGCCTCAATCTGCTGAGTGGCTATCATGTCATACTGATAACCCGCCCCTTCCAGTACTGCCAGCCAGCCCTGCCTTGACGCGTTGAAGCGAGGATAGTCCTTGCGCGCATAGGCACCGTGGTGGGATGCTACCGAATAGTGCACGGCGATGCCAAGATTGTCCCTTGCGGCCGTATGCAGCAGAAGTTTGCCGGTTCCTTCGCGCCGCAGCTCCCTGGCTACCACGCCCATGTCGGCGCCACCGGAAAAGAATGTGAAGTCAGGGTTCAGGATGCAGGCTTCTATGAAGATGTTGATCAGCGTGACTCCATGGAAAACGGCATCCCACATGCTGTGCCTGACCACCATGCCTTTGGCGCCGTATCCCAGCCATGCGCCGATGACGGTGCCGGGCCGGGCGAAGGAACGGTGCAGCTCGAACTGGTTTCCGCTGCCGTATGCTTCAAAATAGCCGACGTGCCTGTGGAGCAGGTAATAGTCATAGCCGGTATATGGAGTGGTCGCCTGGCATCCTGACATCCGGATGATGCCGTCGGGGTCGACGGCGCGGATGATACGGGCTATTCTTTCATATGAAGCGGTGAACGTGAGTTCCATGAACCGCCTGTGATCTCCCCATGAAGCGAATTCTCTCGCCGCTTCAGCCTCATCGAAAGTGTACGGGGTGACTTGATCCCAATCGGAAAAGGAAGTGCCCCAGCTTGCGTTCAAATCTTCCAGGGAGGGATAGGCGGTTTCAAGCCAGGCACGCATCCTGTCCATGCAGCTCCGGCAGAAGCACAGATCCAGCTCATTCGTATAGCATGTGAGTGAGCCCTCGTCGTTGGCATAATAGGAGACAGGTCCGTAAATGCTGTTGCGTTCCAGTTCCGGCAGCATCTTCGCTTCCATCCCGCGCCAGAAGGACGCGTCATTGAGGCAGGGAACCCTGATCAGATCTTTTTTGTCACCTGAGCGGATATAGGCTTCCTTCCGCTCCACATAGGGGAAGCGGTAGTACCAGTAAATGCCCAGCCCTTCCGCTCCCGACATCGCCAGCACCTTCGGGCTATGCGGAAAAGTGCCCGTGATTCCCAATTCCAGCGAACGCCTCAAGGCAAGATTCCACAGGTCGCCCTGGCCCCTGTTGTGCGAATTCATGAAGATCTCGATGTCGTCAAGCGTTCTTTTGACCGGTGTCACGACTACATGAGCAGAGTCCTTGCGGCAGACCAGATGGCCGTCCACCATGATTTCGCCTCGCAGGAAAACATGCAGCGAAGCGACATCATCCACAATCCATGTGAAATCAACGCAAGGACTTTCATTGACAGTCCGACAACGGCGATGCAGCACCCGGCCGAAATCATCAAGCACGCCAATCTCCAGGACTCCGGAATCACCTTTTACCGAAAGTTTGCCACATAGCGTGTCTCCAACCCGTGCAACCGTTTTTGAGAATGAAATGCCCGTGATTTCGGACACCTCCGGATACCCGAAGGAGACCGTGTGCCAGTCGAAGATTTTCCCCTGTTCCGTCAGAAAGAGATCCGCGCGGAACCGTCCGCCAAGTGCAAGCCATCGGGGAAGGGCCATCAAGTGCCCCTGGAATGCCGATTCATGCACGGTATTGCTCCATGCGTCCTCCACCCTCATGTGGACTTCAGCGGCAGGAGAAGCAGACATAGCCAGGCTGATGCCGTCCCCGCTGCATTCGGCCGACATGATTGACTGGGCTGGTTCCTTGCCGGCAGCCCATATCATGCTGCGGTAAATCAAGGAGTAGAAATATTCAAGGTAGTTGAAACCCAGGCTGTGCAGGGCACCGGGCATATGATCGATGAGGGTGTCATACGTATTTTCTTCTCCGCGATACATGGCATGCTGCGGCAGGATGTCGCGGGGGTACCATCCGAAGGCCACGACCCGCCCGCGGCCGACTTGCCTGACCGCGCCAATCGGCATGCCGCCGGCCGATTCAATGATGACTTCCCCGTTTGCCGCGTAAGGGTAGAAGGCCATCTCATCGAAAGGGAATACGTCAAAGGGGATTCCGTTGGTGATGTAGTGAGGTTTTGGATTCCATCCGCCGCTCATCAGCTTGTCGAATGCGACATCGGGGAATCCTTCCCCACCGAACTTGCTGGCGGCGAATCCTTCGTTGAACAGGGCCACCAATGGCGAAAGCCTGTCCAGGATCTCGACGCCGCCGGTTCCAACTCCCTTGAAAGGCTTGACAATGACCAGGCCTGCCCCCTTTTCGACACGTACCTCAATCGCATCCAGCGTCTTCTGCCCGAAGAAGCCCCATCCGTTGACTGAGGGCAGCACCAGCACATCGTACCATGCATCCGATGTCATCGCCGCTTCAAGGTTCATGTAGGCGACGCGGAAATCGCCTATTCCTCCGCGAACATGGTAGTGCTCGCCGATGCCCCACTTGTTGAGGTCCCAGTTCTTCTCCACGGTCACCGTTTCGAATTCAATATCCATACGCTGGGCAAGTTCGATGAACTCGCGCCCGAATAGGATTCCGGGCATGAAAAATGCCTTCAGGGGGCCATTGCAAAAATCCTTGACCCAGGTAAGACGGGGCTGCTCGATGCCGGTTGAATATTCGATGTCGTGTTTTTTCACCATGTGCCGTCCACCGCCCTTGTCTCTTATTTTATCGTGGCATATTTTGTCGTGGCAGGAATGGCCGATATGTGGGACAATCAATGGGAACGGCTTCATCAGCACATTAGGACATTAGCACACAAGCGCGTGGGCGCGGGCAGCATTTCATCATTTTCATCGGAGGCAATATGAAAAAACTGAAAACGGTCATGGTTGGCGTGGGCCGGATAGGGTGGCAGTATCATATGCCCGCTTTGGCCAGACACGGAGGGTTCGACCTGGCTGCGGCCGCAGACCCCCTTCCGGACAGAAGGGCGGAAACGGAAAAGGAGTTCCGAATTCGCACCTATGATGACCCGCTGAAGATGTTTGACGCTGAAAAGCCGGATCTGGCCGTCATTGCCTCGCCATCCCACCTGCACGCGGAACAGGCTGTTGCCGCGATGGAAAGGGGAATCGACGTATTTGTCGACAAACCGATGGCTGTCAGTCTTGCCGAAGGGGAAGGAATGATTGGCGTGATGCGCCGTACCGGCAGGAAGCTCATGGTCTTTCAGCCGATGCGCGTGGAAAGGATGACCCTGGCACTCAGGGATATCATCGCCGGCGGGCTGCTGGGTGAAGTCTTCATGATCAAATCGGGCGGATTCAGCTACGTTCGCCGAAACGACTGGCAGGCGCTGCGCAGATACGGCGGGGGAACGCTGAACAATGGCGGATCCCATGCAGTCGACTGCATGCTGTACCTCTCCGGCAGCAGGGCCGCATCTGTCTCCTGCCACATGAGGCGCATTGCAAGCCTCGGTGATGCCGAAGATGTCGTGAAGATTCTCATGAAGGCGCAAAACGGCATCATCCTTGACATCGACATCAACTTCGCAGCGGCGGCAGACGGGTTGCCTCAATGGGTCCTGCTCGGTTCCCGGGGGTCTGCTGTGTATCATCCCGAAGAAGACGGATACGGTTGGTTCGATCTGACGTACTTCTCCGTGGAGGAGCTTCCGGATATGGCCATCAACCCGGGAACGGCTGCGCCGGACAGGAAATACATGCGCGATCCGATTCCCTGGATACATGCTGAAATACGCCTGGATGCTTATGAGCCTATAGAGTTTTACACTTACTGTCATGATTATTTTGCCCTCGGCAAGCCTCCCTTTGTCCCTGTGGAAGAGACGCTTGAAGTTCTCAGGGTCATCGGCGAATGCAGGCTGGCGGATGGCAACTTCCCGCTGCCCGATTCGTCCGGGTCATTCCGATAAAGGACCAAACGTATCGCTCCGGCGTTCCTGCATGAAGCAGCTCTTCGCCTCGCCAAAGGCTGCGCCGACAGAGGTCCAGAATGTGTAGAACCGCTTGTCCAGGTCGATGGTTGCCGTGCAGAGGCCGTTTTCATTGTACTCGCCGCCCATGGCCGACGCGATGATCTCACCCTCGGGGCTGATAATCCTGCAGGGGACCTTCGACCACCGGGGAGCCGACACGACGACATGCACACCATTTTCAACCGCCCTTGCGGGGGCCAGTATTTCAGTATTCCAGAGTGTGGGCAGGAAAAGGATTTCCGCTCCTTTTCGGGCGAGGATCCTTGCCACTTCCGGAAAACCGTGATCCCAGCAGATCAGGATGCCGATGCGGCCGAAATCCGTGTCGAAGACCGGGTAGCCGCGCCCCGGCGTGATGCCGTCCTCCCCCTCGCAGAGCGGAAGCTGCATTTTCCTGTATTTGCCGGCGATATCCCCCTTTCTGTCGATGAGGAGGCCGGTATTGCAGAACAGGCCGCCTTCAGATTCATTGAGACTCAGCACGATGTTCATATTGTGCCTTCTTGCCCGTTCCGACAGAATCTCCGTGAGTGGGCCGGGAATGGTCACCGCACGCTGATCCAGCGGCAGGTCGACACCCCAGTCATAAACTGTTTCACCCAGGCAGAGGATATCGGCTTTTTCAGCGCCGGCCTTGTCTATGGCGGCAAGCATCTGCCGCAGGCTGAAGTCTAGCGTGCCGTTCTTATCTATGAAGGCCGAAGCGGCTTTGATGATCCTGTGCGGTACGGGCTCAACCTTGCGGAGCAAGGGATTCCGCCAGGTCACAGACCCGTTGTCCGACCATTTGAAGGCCAATTCGACCAGCAGGCTCTCAGCCTTTTCCGGCGAATCCAGCTTCCTCGACAATGATTTCCACCCATTTTCAAGATCGATCGCCTTGTCGGCATAGTCTCTGGTGATCAGGACGCCTTCCTTGTTTTTCCACGTAAGCATGCCATGCAGGGAAACCGATTCGTGTCCTACGTTTTCAGTACGGTATTCCACGTTGAAATCGTAGGTGTCGCCTCCCCGGATGGCCGGAACATCGCAGAGCCATTTTCCGTATTGTTCAAAACGGGTGGACACGATTCCGAGGGTGCCCTCGTTTTCTGAGCCTTTCCTTTCAAATTCCGGAGCAAGTTCTTTCCGCTGGAACCATGTCTTCCAGCTCTTCGACGAACAATCCGGCAATAAGTTTTCACTGCACATGCCGCTACCTCCATATCGATTTCGCTGTCAATGATATCCCTTTATCTCCTCCACCATCGCATAGACATTTTCAACAGGCGTGCCATGAACAATGGCGTTCGACGGGCCGGCGACGTAATCAAGTCCGCCGGATTCCTCGAGGGTGGCCCTGACCTCCTCGCGAACCTCTGCCTCGGTTCCGCGGGATAATGTGACGGAACTGACATTTCCAAGGATGATGACGCCCGGATATCTTTCACGCAGTTTTCCAACAGTCATGGACGCGCCCCTGTCCACTTCGCCGTAAGCCTGCACCCCAGCCCTTTTGAAAATGGAATCGCACAGGCTCCACATATTGCCATCCGACCTGTAGCAGTATGTCATTCCCTGTCTCGCACATTCCGTCGACATGACCCTGAGTGCCGGTTCGAAAATAAAGCTGAAAGAATCGGGAGAAATGACAGGCCCTTCCTGGGAGGCGATGTCAGAACCCGCATTGATGAACCGGAATCCAACCTTCCTGAACCAGCGGGCCTGCTTAGCCATTCCTTCGGCCATATGCAGGTAATGATCCCTCAGCAGCTCGGGTTCGAGCGCGGTTGCCTCAAGCCAGACCACATCATCCATGGCAGCACCGAGGGCAAGGGCCCCTGCCAATACGGCAAACCTGCCGTCGGCGAGCCTCATGATCTCCAGTTGTCCTCTGTAAATTTCTTCCAACTCTTCATCCGTATACGCAATATCCCGATCCAGACTGTCAATCATATCCTTTTTCAGCTCCGACACATCCACGAACCGCTCTGTAGTCTTCACCGTGCCATATGACTGATACTCGGGAAAATATTTCTTAATCGTGTATTTTCCATCTTCATCGCCGAAAAGCAGCGTGTTTTCATCGATTCTCCTGGTGGGCCGCCTCGTGCACCTCCATGCCTCCCGCACAACGTCAACGTCCAGCGCCTTTGCAACGGCCATTGTATCTTCCCTGTATTGATGCACGAATTCATCATGGGCATTCACGCCCTCCGTCCAGGAGTATTCCTCCTTGAAATGAAGGCTGTCACCGCCGGTATGGGCTTCATGGCCAAGAATCAGGGACGCCACCGAGCAGGCGATGGTGGGAATATACAGGGGCACCCTGTCCGGTTTTTCATGATCAAGCACGGAATTGAACCGTTCAACTGAGTTCATTGAATATCCTCCAGCTTTCCTTCAATTCGCGATCATCCATTGGATACTTTGGAAATCCTCCCTTCTTCATTCGATGGAACGGCTGCCTGCCGATACCATCTCGTCAAGCATTGCCGCGGACAGGGTCTGGTACCGGGCTTCTCCGAAATGTGCCATGTCTTCCGGAAGGATGAAACCGGCATTATAGCGCATGTTGTTCCCGGCCATCACGAAGGACTTGACTGCTTTTCGCAGTGTCGTATCTTCGGGTGCACTTGAAATGTCGATTCCGCCATCTCCGAAGACCCTGTCGTAACAGCCGATATGCGTCGCTTTCACCGGGAACAGGTAGAATTCGCGCTGAAACCGCACGATATTGGATTCAGGATATAGGATCTTTTGAAACTGGGCGTCAAGAAACCATGTGCAAAGGTGGATGATCCGATAGGGTTTGTCGGGGAAAAAACGGTTGAAGAAATCCATGGCAGCCAGAATGGAGTCACGGCTATCTTTGAATTCCATCTTTCCGTCCTTGGGAATGTGGATATCCAGCATCCCGTCACCCGATTTGACTGCCAGCGTCCATGATTCGCCCGGAAGAAGCACTTCCCTTTTAACGGCATAGCCGCCGGGATGCAGCGGGGTGCCCGCAATTCCGGCTTCCGTGCGTTCGTAACGCGACTTCCAGCCGCACTCTTTATCATGAATATCGTTTGTTCCGTCCACCTGGCCATCGCTCCTGAGATTTACCGGTTCCGTGAAAAAAGCCAATGGCAATCGATCCTCGTTTCTGACGACAACTGCCACTTTCCAATTGAAGGGTCTGTGGAAGAATTGAAACCTGCCGAGTCTGAACAATATCCCTCGAAGCGTATGAAGCAGCCATTCTACGTTCGAGAGTCCGGTCTGCCCGGTTCGTTCCTCATAATCATCCATCCATATCGTCATGTCCCTCAGGGAATCGCGCAAAAACCCATCCGGAATACGCCTGTCCCGATATACGGCCATCATGTGATCAAGGCCGGAAAATGCGAGAAGCGCGGCAACGCCCGCCTGCCTTTCAGCCAAGGCTGAACCGGCTTCTCGCCATCGCGCCGCAGTGGACGCCGCGTTATCCGCCGTGTGAAAAAACAGACCGTGCATCTCGTCCATCAGCAGGGAAACCGTTTCATCGCCCTTCATTCCTTCACTCAGCGATATCAGGTCCTGAAGACGTTTCCCGCTCAACATGAAAAATCGGTTGGCTTCCGTCAGGCTTTCCAAATCCAGGATATGTTCCATCATTTCCTCCCCTGCCTACGGGATATCCCATCCGGGAAGGTATCCTGCGGTGTTGTGAAGCATCTCCCCGAAAAGTGTCCTGGAATCTTCAAGACCCGTCGTGACGAGTGGATCGTTGATGAATGCCCTGAATGCAGGCGAGGAGGTGCTGGGCCGCGAACACATTATGACAGCAGCCGAAAGCCTTGATTCCGGGAAAAACCTCGTACAGCGTTCGCACGCAAAGAGTCATCGGGTTCGTGTAGTTGATGACCCATGCATCCGGGGCGAAGTCCCTGATCTGCAAGGCCATTTCCTTGAACAGGGGGATCGTCCTGAGTGCCCTCATGAGGCCCGCCGGTCCAACCGTGTCGCCGACAGCCTGGTATATCCCGTATTTCTCAGGAGCATGCACATCGGAACGCATCTCCTCGAAAGTACCCGGCAGGATGGAAATGATGACAAAATCCGCCCCTGTCAATGCAGCCTTCGGTGTTTCCGCAACTTCGTATTTCCACGCCGTCTTGGTTTCCGGCCTTTCCGACAGCATGTTCCCCAACTGCCGGTTCAGTTCGGCGGCACCCGCATCTATGTCATACAGCCTGACAATTCCGCAAAAACTGTCCTGCAGGGCCAGATCTGCCATCAATGAGGGCGCCCAGTTTTTGGATCCTCCTCCGATATAGGCGATGGTCAATTCATCTGAATTCTTTGAAAATGCCATATGGAAAACCTCCTGCGGGATGGGCGAAAGTCTTGAATAATAGTCTTGAAAAAGCCAAATCGTGTGTCTGCAAGGCTGATGCACCAGGGTGCCCGCCTATCTGTTTCATCATATCAAATAAGGATCTTCAATAACAGTTTGATAAAATGATAAAAAGTTCGTTGTATGCGAAACAAGTGGAGATCCTCAACGACAGTAAGATTTATTGTTATACGGTTCGTTGTTTACGGATGCGTATGGATGTCCTGCCTGTCATCGGGTACAATCATTTCAAGCGTGCGCCGGTGAACCATGATTCCTCCGGACTGTCTGAAGATTTATCGGTTATGGACAAACAATGGGTGGACAGGATCAGCGTGATATTTGCGGCGGCAGTTTCATCAGGCGATTTGAGCAAAGGGGTGGCAAATGAAAAGGATCATGATTCCAGACAAGGATGTCCGCCTGGATGGGATGCCATGGTATGGGCACAACCGCCAGCGCATGTGGAGGCTTCCGTTTGAACTGGAGGATGCCGTCGACAAGGATTTATGGGAAACATCACTCGGCCCGACCGGAGCACGGCTGTGCTTCCGGTCCGACACGACGACACTGAAAATCAGGCTTGCCTATTCAGACATCACGCATGACAGGAATATGACGCGTATCGCCAAGATGGGCTTTGACCTATATGCCGACGGCAAGTACTGGCAGAGCGTGGTCCCGGATGAGAAAGGCGAGATGACGGGCACCTTCTTCGAAAATGCAGAAAAGAAGATGAGGGATTTCATCGTCTACTTTCCATTGTTTTACTATGAAGTGGACGTCCTAGGCCTTTATTTTGACGAGTAGGCTGATGTTTTGCCACCCGCACCCTACAATATGCCCCTTCCAGTCGTTTTTTACGGAACATCCATAACCCACGGCGGCTGCGCCTCCAGGCCCGGGCTGATATATGAAGCCATCCTTGCGCGGGATCTGAACATTGATTTCATCAATCTCGGCTTCAGCGGCTGCGGCAAGGGAGAAAGGCGCGTCGCAGCGGAAATGGCCGGAATCGAAGCGGCATGCTATGTGCTTGATTACGGACAAAACAATAGAACAGTGGAGGTGTTGGAACAGGTCTATCTTCCTTTCATAGAGGAACTGAGGAAAACCAGGCCTTTTACCCCGATCCTGATGTCGACGCCCATTTTTTCCAGCAGGGAGTGGTGGAGCGCAGAACAAACTGCCTATTCCAACGCAAAGCGTGAAGTCGTGCGCAACGCTTATCGGCAAAGGCTTTCTGCCGGTGACGGGAATATCCACCTGATAGAGGGTTTTGACCTGCTGTCACCGGAGGATGGCGAAGGGTTCGTCGACGGCGTCCACCCCAACGATCTTGGTTTCGTCGCAATGAGCAAGGCGTACAAGAAAGAATTGATGAGGATCCTGGACATCCTGTGAGGTCCATTCGCTGACTCCGGATCCCGGGAATCGGGAAACGGGAAATGTCCATTCGCAAAGGGTGCAGCCCACAGGGAGGCCATACATGATTGCAGTCATCATTCCGTGCCGTTCACGCTGTAAATCCTCCATCAGCGATCGGGAACGGTTCAACCGCCAGATGCATTACGGTTCCTTCGACCGCTGTTTCAACATGGAGTTTGATTTCTGGGATGAATGCTACACCGATTGGGATCTGTTCGTGAAAAACGGCATTCGGAACAATGAAGAAGACTATGTGGAGTTCTTCCAGTTTGACAGGATGGCCGTCGCCGAGGGGCGTGTGTGGATTTACCCTCCGTTTCCCGACCTTGTCATCGAAGAGCGGGAACGCACCATCATCATGCGGACCAAGAACGGGACCCTTGAAGAGGTTCCGAAAGACGGCCATGCCTCAATCCCCCGCGATATCCGGTCATCTGTGGAAACGCCGGAAGACTGGAAGAAAGTCAAGGAAGAGCGTTTCCAAATCGACGATCCGGCGCGCCTAGTCGACACCGTGGCCCTGCTGAAGCAATATCCGGCCGACAGGGACTTCCCCGTCGGCGTCCATTGCGGTTCGCTGATAGGGAAAATCCGGGACATGCTGATGTTTGAAGGCCTCGCCTACGCATGCTTTGACTATCCCGACATGGTCGAGGACATGGTCGAGACCTGCTGCCTTGCCATTGAACGATACCTCGACCAGGTGCTGCCGATCGTCAAGTTCGATTTCGCGGCAGGCTGGGAGGACATCTGCTTCAATACCGGGCCCATTGTCACCGTGGACTTCTTCCGCAGCGTGATCGTCCCGAGGATGAAGCGGATCTCAAAAAAGCTCAGGTCTGCAGGAATTGACATCTGGTATACCGACTGCGACGGTGACGTCCGGCATATCCTCCCTTATCTGATGGAGGGGGGCATCAACTGCCTGTTTCCCCACGAAGTCAATGGCAGTGGGCATCCCGCGAACCTGCTGTCCGAATACGGCCGGGATCTCAGGATCATGGGCGGGATGGACAAAATGGCCCTGCTGGGGGGGCGCGATTCAATCCTGAAATATATGAAAAGCTTGGAACCGCTTGTTGCCCGCGGGGGCTTCATCCCCTTCGTCGACCACCGGTGTCCGGTAGACGTGAAACCGGACGACTATCTGTACTACCTGTCTGTCAAGGAGGCCCTTTTCGGTGCGGGAAGATAGTACTTAAGGATTCCGGGAGGTAGGCTGCATGTACGATGCATCCGGTTGGGAAATGACAAAGAGGCGTTTTGAGGCTTTTTGGGACAAAGAGATAGTCGACCGGTGCTGCATTGGCATTTTTGCACTTGATTCGCAGGGAGAAGGGGACGGTTTCATCGGGACTGAAGACCTCGAAATCAAATGGACCGACCTACCTTACAGGATGCGGGAGTGGAA
>JANYKF010000458.1 GCA_025361665.1 Clostridiaceae bacterium | reverse complement strand
TGAAGACCCCGGACGTTGTTGTAATAGTAGAAAGGGGCCATATAGCCGCCCTCAACGGCATACCCTTCATACCCGTCGCACAGGGCCGCGATGTCGGAAAAATCGAACAAATCCGCAGTAGGCCACTGATAACCAGCCTCTATTTCATCGATCGTCTCAAATTGCTGCAGGGGATGTTTGACGATTTCATCATACGTGCCGGCATTGTCCCGGTAAGGCATCGTCTTCCTGACAACGCCCCAGATATCAGCTTTCATGAGGCCTTCCTCGTATAATCCCGGACCCACATACCTGGGTGAAACAGAGCGAATCTTGTCAAGATGAAGGATCCGGATGAAATCATCCTCGGTCTTCGCGCCGATTCCCTTCATGATTTTCGCGGTCGCTTCCGGAGTACCCCAATAGTCCATGGGCACGCGATCCAGTTCTTCATGCCGGATGGCGGCGAGGATTCTCTCACGTGGCATCATTTCACTGAACATGCGCATTTCCCCCTGAAAACCGCAGATGCGGGCTTTCACAGCCCATGCATCTGCCCGTTGCCTCTACCACATCGAGTCAGTGCAATCACCACATCGAGTCAATCAGTTCCCGGACGATTTGAATGGCCCGTCCCGGCTTGCTGCGGTCCCCGGTGACCGTATAGATATCCCGGAAGATGATTTCGAGGGTACATCCCCTGGCTGCCGTCAGTGTCCGGGCAATATGTGCGCGGAATGCCTCCTCGTCCAGCATTTTGCCCACACCGATGAAATTGGGGCTGGGTTTTCTTGAATAGATGACCCCACTGTTTCGCAGCCGCAGACCCATCATCTCCTCGTCGCACCAGGCCGAAATGGAGACCTTCCGCAGATGCGGCAGCTTGTTGATGCTGTTGTCCCAGATGGCGTGAACCGGTTCGCAGCAGCCAAAGTAGGTCAGGCCGAAGTTCTCGCCCAATTGCATATAGGACGGCAGGATGAACTCCTCGAACATGGCAGGGGAAATCCCCACCGTTTCCTGTGAATTCATGTTGCCCCAGAGGTCTTTCGTTGTAATCCGGCCTGTTTGCCGGCATGTCTCCGTGGGCAGTTCACCGGTGAATCCAAAGCTTCCTGCTCCGACATAATGATTGCCATTGTTGAGGACCAGAAGTCCTTCCTTTTCCTGCCACCGCATGAATAAATCCATGTCCTCCACAATGAAACGGTACAGCTCATGCATGGCGTCCGGTTCATCCACCATGGCGAACATCATGTTCTGCAGGCCCATCAGTTCCACGACCCGCTGGGACGGAGACGTATGCCACCGCAAGGATGCATTCTCCAGATTCACGGGTAGGATATCGCCGATGGCCTCCTCCACGATGCCGCGCCACGCAGCCGTGCCGTCCCGGTCCACATGAAAGGGCTGATGGCTCAGTTTTGCCAGATCCGTATCCAGAGAGGCAATCGGATGTGACTGGACGAAACCAATTTTCCGCCCGGCGCTGTCAGCCGCATATTCTCTTTCTGTCGTTACCCCATACCAGGGTTCGGCAATTCTCCAAAAGACGGGAAAATAAGGGGAAATGACCTTGTCGTCTCCGATCAGGCGGAAGCTGGTCAATGGAATCACGAGGCTCCGCTCGATTTCCCTGGCCGCCTTTGAGGTGCATTTGAGCACCGGAAGCATGTCCTCCTGAAAGGATGCTTCTTCCATCACCACGACGGGCTTTTCAGACTTCATGGCATTGTGCGCATACCACAGCCGTTTTCTTTCTTCCATGATGGGAAGGTTTGCGCAATCCAGGACGTCGCGCGCCATTTCCCGCAGATAGATCCTTTCGTCAGAAGTGATGAGGGTGTCGTCAGCCATGATTGTTCTCCTTATCTGTTTCGTGTTTTCTTTTCGAGTCTGTTATTCTTGTCCATACTGTTCTTCTAGCCCAGTTTTGTTCTTCTAGCCCAGTTTTGTTCTTCTTACCTATTTCATGCTGCCGATTCAATAAAAACCAAAAGCGAGCCGGGAATAACGATTGTTTCTCCCGATTCGCTTTTGTGATGTGTGACATGAAATAATCCTACGTTTGGTTCCCTTCTGGTTCCGCCTTCTTGCCGATTAGCCTTTGACACTGCCAAGGACCAACCCGGTTGTGAAATACTTCTGTATGAAAGGGTAAACAATCAGGACGGGCAATGCACCAAGGAACAACTGCGACGCTCTGCCGGTACGTGCGTTCATCAAGGCAAGGAGTTTGGTAAAATCGCCTTGTGCCATTCGCAACATTAAATCGAAATTCATGATAAGCGTCTGAAGGTATGTCTGCAAAGGATAAAGCTTGGTGCTCTGCATGTAAATCAGACCGCTGAACCAGTCATTCCAGTGTCCGACGATTGAAAACAATCCGACTGTCGCGATGGCGGGTGTCAGCAGGGGAAGCATGATCTGACCCAGGATTTGAAATACGCCCGCGCCATCGATGATGGCGGCTTCTTCAATTTCATCCGGCAGGCCCCTGATGAAGTTCATCATGATGATCATGCTGAAGACCGGCAGTGAGTATGGCAGAACCAGTGCCCACAAAGAATTCAGAAGGCCAAGCTTTGTGACCAGGATGTAAGTCGGTATCAGTCCGCCGCTGATAATCATCGTCGTGACAAAATACACCATGTAGATATTTCGGAAGGCGAATCTATCTTTGGGTCTGGAGAGTGGATAAGCCGTCAATATTATCAAAAGCAGACTCAGGCCCGTACCCAGCAAAACCCTTTTGAAGCTGATGAAGATGGCGGCTGTGAATTTCCCACCCATGATGGCAAACTCATATGAAGCCAGTGTAAATTTAACTGGCCAAAAAATGACCCTTCCGCCTTCGACGGCAGAACTCGAGCTGAATGAAACAGCCAGGAGCTGAAAAAATGGAAGGACGCACAAGATTGCCGTTAAGGTCAGGAAGATGGTGTTGAATATGACGAAGGCCGTTCTTGCCGGTGATTTATACTGCATGGCTGATTCCTCTCTGCCGGACGGTTGTGGTCTGGAACTCGCAAGGTCACATACCCATCATGATGAAAAAGTGACAATCCGAACAAGTTGGTTAAAAGACCCTGTAACCCGCGAACCTGTCGGCAAAATAGTAGGACATGAGGATCAGGATTGCCGATATCCCGGATTTGAACAGCCCTACGGCCGTACCGACCGAATACTGGGCCTGCAGGATACCCAGCCGATACACATAGGTATCGATGATATCCCCCGATTGGTACACGATGGGTGAATACAGGTTGTAGATCTGGTCGAAACCGGCGTTCAAGATATTTCCCATCGAAAGAATGGTCATGAGTACAATCATGGGCATCAGCATGGGCATCGTGATGTGCACCGTCTGCTTCCACCTCTTTGCCCCATCCACGATGGCGGCTTCATACAATCCGGGGTCGATGCTGGTCAGTGTCGCCAGGTAAATGACGGTTCCAAAGCCAAAACTCTTCCATATGTCCGATATGATCATCGTCCACGGAAAGATGTTATTATTTCCCAAAAAAGAAATTGGGTTGATGCCGATCTTAAGAAGAGTCAGGTTCACAATCCCGTCAGCGCTCAGAATGTCTATCATCACGCCGGCCATGATGACCCAGGACAGGAAATTCGGTATGTAGACAACCGTTTGAAATGTACGTTTTGCACTCGTTCTCCGCACCTCGTTCAGCAGGAGCGAAAAGACGTCGGGTACTACGATGCCGCCTATGATTTTCATCACGGACAAGAAGACCGTGTTCCAAATCGTCCGGACAAAGTTGGGCTGGTTGAACAGCCGTTCAAAATTGGCCAAGCCGACCCACGGCGAATGAAAACCCGTGCCCGGATTGAATCTTTGAAATGCGATGATGAGCCCATACAGGGGGATATAACTGAAAATGAATATGAGGACGGCCGCTGGGATCAACAGGACATGATACTGCCACTGCCTGCGCAGATTGGTCTTGAAAGAATTCACCGATACATCCCCCTTATATATGGTCTTCAGCAAAAGAGCCGCCATTGCGGCCATCCCGTATACAGGATGGCCGCAATGACTTGGTCATGACAATGGCGTGACCAATATTCTTGATGTACTGTGAACGGTATTTACTTCTTGCCGTACATCTCATTGATGGCAGTTGTTTCTTCATCGCCGCCAGCTTTGCGCCAGTTTGTGATCAAGGTGTCGTAATAATCGACAGGTTCTACGCCCATGATGATTTTGGTGTAGCCTTCAATCAGGAGGTCATCGAGCGTGGATCCCAAATCAAGAACTGCCTGAGGGGTTGGGCCCCACAGCTTGGATTTCAGAATCTGCCCATTGTCAACTTGTAGATTTCCCAAGTAAAGGGTGGCGTCTTTGGTACCCATCTGCAGCCAACGGCCCAGAGAGGTCAAATCACCTTTGTCAACCCATTTCTTGGCTTCGTTGTAGTAGAGGGAGGCATAACCCGTGCTGAACTTCTCAACGCCGGTCATGAAGGCACTATGCACCTCATAAACGTCGGCGTAGGAATCAAACAGGACTTTGAACGGTCCGACGGCATGGTGCATATTGTTGGAACCGAAAGGCATGACTTCCTCGATGGTCATTGTGCCGGCTGCAATGGAGTCATTCAGCACCAGGCTGTAATCGCTGATCAGCTTGATCAGGACTTCAGGGTGCTCGTAGCCTTTGCGTACGACATCAAAATCCCAAGTGTTGAACGCGACCGGATACATGACTTTCTTGTCGTCAATAGAAGGGATCTCGTGGCCCATGAAGTAGGTGCCGGCACCCTGATTGTCGACAAGCTGCTTTCCAACAACCCAGCCGGCCCAGTTTGCATAGGTGGTCGTGCCTACATTTCCTTTGTTTGCGTCTTCGAACATGGCCGCATTGTCAAGGGAAGCGAAGTCTTTCCTGATGAATCCCTTTTTGTACCACTCCGCATATTTCGCAAGCTGAGCCTTCGTCTCGGGCAAAGTTGCGCCATAGACGATGCCGCTGCCATCGGGGGCATCAACCCAGATCTTGGAAGCCGCATGGAATGCGCCGTTGAGCCTGAAGAACATATCGAGCGTCTTGTCGAGTGTGAGGCCGAATTTTGCGCCGTTGTTCTTCATGAACGTCGTCATCAGGGCTTCATATTGTGCGATGGTCTTGATTTCCGGTTCTCCGGCAGCCTTGTACCAGTCCTGACGGTACCAGTTGAAATTCGTTTCGCAATCATAACCGTAATGCAGCTGAGGCATGGCCATGATCTGGCCGTCGACCTTTGCTACCTCCAGGATGTCCGCGAAGTCTGTGATCCTCTTTTTATACGAATTCGAAGAGAACTTCTCGTATGCATCATTCAATGGCTGAATGAGGCCGGCTGTTTCCAGCTGCTTAAGCTGAACCATGTTTGCGGTGAAGGCATCCGGAATTTGACCGGAAGCAATCGCGAGGTTGAGTTTTGTAGCGTAATCGGTGGAAACCCAATCCATGACGACGTCAACGTTGTATAGTTTTTTCCATCTGCGGGTCCACATATTGTCAGCCTGGCTTTCGCCCGGTGACCATACGGCGCCGGTATCTTCCGCATAGGCCACATGAATCGTAACCGGTTCCGGGAATGGAGCTGCCCAGTCTTCTGTAGTCGCTGCAGCTGTCGCTTCTGCAGTGGCAGCAGCCGTTGCTTCCGCGGTCGCTACAGGGGCTTTCGTCGCTTCCGCAGTTGCCGCGACCGTTGCTGCGGCAGGGGTTGCCGTTGCCGCGGGTGTTGCGCCGCCACAGGCACCGAGTGACAACATGACGGTAATGACCAGGATGATTGCAAGCGTACGTTTCAACATTCTTATTCCTCCTGACTATTTTTCCAAAAAGAAATAACGACTTGGTGTAGGGCGATGATTGGAGATTCAGATGTGAGATTTTGATGTGAAATACAATAACAGAACTTCTTAGCGATAAGGCTTCGACTTATACGCTTCACCTCCACTTTGCTAGACAGGCATGATCTTTGATCATTACAGTACCATAGTGAAAAACACCAGTCAACACCTTCCAGCAATGTCCTCATACATAATACTGCTTCGAATGGCAATGAAGAATACGTAATTCGGTCAGGAATATATGCATATCGGCAACAAATTGCGCTCAGGAGTCATATTTGCTGATTTTATTGGTCGTCAAGGGCTCGCGCAGCATCATCGCAATCACCCGCAAACATTTTTGCAGGGCCATCAGGAGAAGATGTGCGCCATTTCATTCCGGATTTGGCCGCATGCGGGACTGTTTTTTCACAGAGAGCCTGTGATAGAATGACTAAGGCTGGCCACATTCATGGACCGACCTGATGCCAGTCGGCTGCTCCCGGCCGGGACGATCCCGCACCTGTGAAATGAGAACGTTCCGCCCCTGTGAGAGGTGTCCATGATCGACTTCGAGGAGGAAATCTCAATGTTCGAGTATAAACCGGATTATGAAAAGACGATGGAGCGCTATCGCGCCTTCTGGGCCTGCGATGTGCTGGACAGGCCCACGGTGGATATCCGCATTTCCAAGCCGGGCGCTGTTCCATTCCGGAAAAAGCAGTACGCTTCCTGGCGTGATCAATGGCTGGACATCGACTACCGAATCGACAAAATCGCCTATGAAATGGAAAACAGCCTGTTTCTCGGAGATTCCCTGCCGCTGGCATTTCCAAACCTCGGACCCGAGATTTACTCGGCCTGGTGCGGGTGCGGGTATGACTTCACCGAGGACAGCACGTGGAGCCAGCCGGTCATCCATGATTGGGCGCAGGATGCGGGCAAGGTCCGGCTCGATATGAACCATCCCCTTTTCAAGACGCTGGAACGGTTCACCGATGGGCTGATCGCGCGTGGAAAAGGCAAATTTCTTCCCGGCCTTACTGATTTTCACCCGGGCGGCGATCACCTGGCCGCGCTGCGGGATCCGGCAGAACTGGCGATCGACCTGCTGGAAAATCCTGACGAGGTGAAAGCGGAACTGAAGGCATCCACCAAAGAGTATTTCGCCGCATACAACCACTTCTACGAGAAGCTGAAATCAACGGATCCCGACGCCCCCATCTCCTCCTGGATGGGCAGCCTCTGCGGAGAAGGACGTTTTTACATACCATCCAACGACTTTTCCTGCATGATATCCACCGCCATGTTCGAGGAATTCTTCCTGCCCGGCATCATGAAAGAGTGCCGCTTCTATGACCAGAGCATCTATCATCTGGATGGTCCCGGCGCGCTGCGGCATCTCGACAACCTTCTGGCCATCCCCGAACTTGGTGCCGTCCAATGGGTATGCGGGGCAGGAAGTGAAGGGTTTTCCCGCTGGGCCGATGTGTACCGCCGCATACAAAAGGCCGGGAAAGGCAATGTGCTTTATGTTGCAATGGAGGAATTGCCGATGGTGTTCGAAACGTTGAAACCGGAAGGCATCCATTTTGGCTACATTGCGGGCATCGACAGCGAAGAAACCGCGCGGGAAGTGCTCGGACGCATTGCGAAGTGGAAATAGGGGGACAGATGAAACTCTCATTTTCCACATTGTCCTGTCCGGACTGGTCATGGGGGAAAGTGCTGGATGAAGCGCAAAGGCTTGGATATGCAGGCGTCGAGGCGCGCGGGGCGGACGGCGAAATGTATCTTCCAAAGGCGAATCCGTTCCTTCCTGAAAGCATCGCGCGGACGATGGCCGATCTGAAGCGGCGCGGCCTGGTCATCACGGATCTGGGTTCCTCCGTCAGCTTCCACGATCCGGCCACGTGGGATGCATCCCTTCTGGAAGGAAAGGATTACATCGATCTGGCGGCGAAGCTTGGTGTTCCCTACGTGCGCGTGTTCGGAGACAAGGTGCCGGATCGGTCGAAGACGGAGGAAACCATCGCGCTCATCGTGAAGGGGTATCGTGCGCTGTGCGCATACATCGGCGACCGGGACGTCATGATCCTTCAGGAAACCCATGGCGATTTCCCGGACCTCGACCTGCTCCGGCCTGTTTTCGAAGGGGTGGCCCATCCGAAACTCGGTCTGCTCTGGGACATCGAGCATGTCTTCAAGCGGTATGGGAAGGATGCCTCCGCCTTTGTGGCCTGGGCCGCGCCTTTCATCCGCCATGTGCACATCAAGGACACGAAGACGCAGCCGGACGGCAGCTTCAAACTCTGCCTGATCGGGGAAGGGGACGTGCCGATCGCGGAGGATGTCGCACTGTTGCGGGGCATCGGCTATTCCAGCTTCCTGTCCCTGGAATGGGAAAAGAAATGGGTGCCGCACCTGGAGGAACCGGAAGTGGTCATCCCGCTTTATGTCACGTTCATGAAGATGATGCTGGAAATGGAATCATGAATTCTTATGTGAATCCTGTGAAGCTGCGTTTATTTTCCAGTGTGTGCTGCCCTGAGGTGACATGGGTATTCATATGAATGAGGAGGATTCGGACATGGCAGACAGAAAACTGAAGGTGGGCCTGATTGGCCTTGGCAACATGGGTTCTTCCCACGCACGGGACCTGACCGACATGGAAAACGTTGAATTGGTGGGTGTCTGCGACTTAAAAAAGGAGCTGGCCGATCAGTTTGCCGCTTCCTGCTGCACCACCGCCTATTACGACTACAAGGATCTCTTCGCCCGTTCCGGCCTTGAGGCCGTGGTCATCGCCGTGCCTCATTTCGATCACACGCCGATCGCCATCGAGGCCATGGGACTGGGCATCCACGTCATGTGCGAGAAACCGGTGTCCGTCCACGTCAATGACGCAAAGAAGATGGATGCCGCCTATGCCGCAGCCAAGGAGAAGTTTCCGGGCCTTGTCTACGGGCTGATGTTCATGGAGCGCACCTACCCGAATTACCTGAAGATCAAGGATATCCTGGAGACCGGTGAACTGGGCAGACTGGTTCGCGCCACCTGGATCAACACGGCGTGGTTCCGTTCCCAGGCCTATTACAACAGCGGCGGATGGCGCGCCACATGGGCCGGCGAAGGCGGCGGCATCCTGACGAACCAGTGCCCGCACAACCTGGACATGTACCAGTGGCTGTTCGGACTTCCGGAAAAGGTCAGCGGCTTCGCGCATCTCGGCAAGTACCACGACATCGAAGTCGAAGACGAAGTGACCGGTTATTTCGAGCATGCCAACGGCATGGTGGGCCACTTCATCGTTTCCACCGCGGAAACACCCGGCACGAACAGGCTGGAGATTGTCGGCGAAAACGGCCGCCTGATTTACGAGAACGGCAAGATTACGCTGAACCGCAACCGCATGTCCATGTTCAAATTTCTGAAGGAAACAAAGGAATCATTCGGAAACGTTGAATCCTGGTACACGGAAGTGCCGTCCCGACCGAATATCGCAGGACCTCACCGGGTGGTGCTCGAGCGCTTCGCCGCCGCCATCCTCGGCCATGGCACGCTGATCGCGGAAGGGCATGAGGGGTTGAATTCCGTCATGCTGGCCAATGCCATCATGCTGTCTTCCCACATGGGACAGGGCGTCCGCCTGCCGCTCGATGGCGATGAATATGAAGCCATCCTGAAAGATCGGGCCAGGACATCCCGGTTCGTGAAGACAATCGGGGAATCCGTTTCGGACATGTCGAAGTCATTCGGCAAATAGGCCGGAATTCATTCCCAAAATGAGTTCGGAATCTATTCCCGTGATGGAATGACTCGTGTTTCAACGATATCCTTGGATGCCCGGAGGTTCAAATCATGGGACAGTTTGTAATCAGCGCGTTCGCAGATGAAATCGACCCGTCACTTGATGTGCAGATGGATGTCCTCGGGCGGCACGGCATCCGCCATATCGAGATGCGCGGCGTGGATGGGCGCAATGTCACGGAATACACCCTGGCCGAGATGAGGATCCTGAAGTCCCGCATGGATGCGAAGGGATTCAAGGTCTCCGCTGTCGGATCACCCATCGGGAAAATCGGCATCCGGGACCCGTTTGAGCCACACCTCGCGCTGTTCCGGCATACCCTTGACCTCGCAGATGTGCTGGAAACCGGATACATCCGCATGTTCAGCTTCTTCCTGCCGGCCGGGGAAGATCCGGCCCTGCACCGCGATGAAGTGATGCGACGCTGGTCTGCCTTCGTCGCGGCCGCCGAGGGACGGGGCATCACCTTGCTGCATGAAAACGAAAAGGACATCTACGGGGATACGGCGGCGCGCTGCCTGGATTTGCTTGAAACCTTTCATAGCCCGCGTCTGAAGGCGACTTTCGATCCCGCCAACTTCGTACAGGTCGGTGAAAAAACCTTTCCGGAGACTTTCGTGATGCTCAAAAATCAGGTTGCATACATGCACATCAAGGATGCCCTGCACGCAAACGGAAATGTCGTCCCTGCCGGGGAGGGCGACGGGCATGTGGAAGAAATCCTGAAGGCATTGCAGGGCAGTGGCTGGAGCGGGTTTTTGTCTGTTGAGCCACATCTCAATCACAGCCTGCCGGGAGGCGGTCCTGAATTGTTCGGAGTGGCCTGCGATGCCTTGAACCGCATCCTCGGCCGCATTGGGGGGAATTGAAGCATGAATCGATACAAAGTGGGCATCATCGGATGCGGCGGCATTGCCCAAACGCACCGGGATGCCCTGACGGCCTGTCCGGACGTGGAAATCGCGGCGGTCTGCGACATCGTTCCGGAACGGGCGGCAGCCATGGCTGAAAGGATCAGGCAGGATGGGACAAGACATGTCTCTCCGGACAGCATGACAAGGCAAGGCCATGCGGACAATGGAACGGTTCAGGTTCTTGGCAATTGGCGGAAACTGCTGGCTGTAAAGGGTCTGGATGCCGTCCACCTCTGCACGCCTCATTTCCTGCACGCGGAAATGGCCATAGCGGCCATGAAGGCCGGGCTTCACGTATTGACCGAGAAACCCATGGCTACATCCGTCACGGATGCCGAGGCCATGAACGCAGCATCGGCGGAAACCGGCATGCGGCTTGGCGTCTGCTTCCAGAACCGGTATAACGCCACATCCCGCAGGATGCGCGCCGTTCTGGAGTCCGGGGTGGCCGGCGCCGTGCGCGGCGGCCGGGCATTCGTCACCTGGAGCCGTGGGGCGGACTATTATGCCAGCGGTCCGTGGCGCGGCACCTGGAAGGAAGAGGGCGGCGGGGTGATGATCAACCAGGCCATCCATACGCTGGACCTGCTGCAGTGGATGCTGGGGAAACCGGTTTCCGTCAAAGGTTCCGTCGATACCCGGCTGCTGTCGGGCGTCATCGAAGTGGAAGATACCGCAGAAGCCCTCATCCGTTTTGAGGGGGGTGCGAACGGCCTCTTCTACGCGACCAACAATTATTGCACGGATGCGCCCGTGCAGATCGAGATCGTCTGCGAGCGAGCGACCCTGCGGCTTGACGATGTGCTGACAATTCGATACGATGGCGGGAAGGTGGAAACCGTCAGGGAAAGCGACGTCGCATCGGGAGAAAAGGCCTATTGGGGATGTGGGCACAGGGCGCTGGTTGCCGACTGGTATCGGGCCATGAAGTCGGAAGAACCCTTCCTGATAGATGGGAAGGCCGCCTTGCCCGCCTTGAAACTCGTCGCGCCAGCTTTCAACTCCCCCTTCGCCAGCGCCGTCGCC
>JANYKF010000454.1 GCA_025361665.1 Clostridiaceae bacterium | reverse complement strand
CGTCGCCAGGGCGGTGCGGGCCTCGTCAATGGTTTTCCCGGAAACATCCGGCACAACGGCCATCACCGGCGCGGGATTGGCGCCGGTATACAGGAACATGACGGACCCCTGCGGCACGCTTCCGCCAACTGCGGGATAGACACGGGTGACGGCATCTCCGGGTTTCTGCCCCTTTATGCCGCCTGCGGCCTTGAGTCCGTATGAGGAAAGGCGTTTCGTCGCACCTTCGACGGATTCGTCGATGATGTCGGGAATATAGACTTCCTTCGCCATCATCTCCTGGTCACGGGTGGAATAATCGCGTGCCACCTTCAGGTAGGACAGGATCTGCTCCATCAGCTTTCCGGCCACCGGCGCCACGATCTTGCCGCCCGCGACATCCGTGGACACTTCCGCCTGCGGCCAATCCACTTCAATGAGCAGGCAGACCTTCGGAGCGTCCGCCGGGGCGAATGACATGAAGGAGACGATGTAGCGCCCTTCCGTCTTGGTCTGCAGGGTCTCTGAGGTCCCGGTCTTTCCGGCCATCCGGTACCCGCTGATGTAGGCGCTTTTGCCCGTTCCTTCCGAGACAACCCCTTCGAGGATGTTTCTCAGCGTCGCGGAGGTCTGGGGAGAGATGACTTTCCGGACCACCTGCGGCTCATTCTGCAGAATCAGCTTTCCATCCGAATCGGTGATCTGCTTCACGACCGTCGGTTTCATCAGCGACCCGCCATTTGCGATGGCGGCGTATGCCGTTATCAGCTGGATGGGTGAAATCTGGAACCGCTGGCCGAATGCGGCCACAGCCATGTCCGTGTTGGTCGGGTTGGCGTGCCAGAGGCTGCGGTATTCATCGTTGTTCGGCTCACCCGCGATCTCGATGCCGGTGCGCTCCATGAACCCGAAGAGGCGGACAAAGTTGTAGAACCGTTCAATGCCGATTTCCTGGGACAACTTGGCGAATACGGGGTTGCAGGAGTTGTAGACAGCCTGGCGAAAGGTTTCCGGCCCATGGCCCCCTTTTCTCCAGCAATCGACAATCCAGTCACCAGTCTTGAACGGAGCGTCCACGACTGGTGTTTCCGGGGTGACAATCCCGGTTTCCAGTGCCGCGGCCGCTGTAATGGCCTTGAAGGTGGAACCTGGCTCATACGTGTCCATGACTGCCTTGTTCCTGAAAACTTTCTCCCACAGGTACTGCGTGTTGCCATTGTTCAAAAAACCGGACCAGGAGCCCTCGCCCTGCCAGCCGGCCGGCCGCGCGTCCGGCGTGTTCGGGTCGAAATCAGGCAGGGACGCCATGGCCAGCACCTCTCCGGTGGAGGGGTCCATCGCGATGGCGGAAGCCCCGTTTTTGACATTCCACTGCGCAATCATACCGGCGAGGGCCGTCTCCGTCATGTCCTGGATCGTTTCATCGAGGGTGAGGGTGACATCGTATCCGTCCTGCGCGTCCAGTCGCATGGAGGAATCAAAGCTCACAGGATTCCCGTTCGCATCCACCTCGCTCAGAATCCGTCCTGATTCACCCTTGAGCACGCCATCCATTTCCAGCTCCATGCCAATGAGCCCCTGATCATCCGTGCCCGTGAACCCGATGACATGGGATGCGAGGCTGCCCTTCGGATAAAAACGGCGGGCATCCGCATCGACAAACACGGAACTGATTTTCACCGATTTCAGGTATTCCTTCACCGCGGTGCCTTTGTCCTTGTCGATTTTCTTCGCGATGTAGACAAACGTTTCCGAGGAGGTCAGTTTTTCATAAACAGCCGCGCGGTCCATCCCGATCATTTCAGAAAGTTTGTCCGCCATGGCCGCCACAAGTTCCGGCTTGTCTGCCGTCTGGGAGCGCAGCTGGTTGGGGTTGACGGAAACCGTGTCCACCTGCGCGCTGATGGCCAGCCCTTTCCCGTTCCTGTCATAGATGCTGCCGCGTTTCGGCTTCTGCTGCTGCTGTCGTGTCTGGCTGACATAGGCCATCTTGCCGTATTCTTCGCCCTTCACCAGCTGCAGCCAGGCAAGGCGGGCCACCAGGGCGGATGCGATCAGCAAATAGACAACCAGCAGTCCGGTTGCCCTTCTTCTCACCTTCCGGTTGTTTTCCTGCGCCGTCGCTTCCCGTTGCGGAACGACATGCAGCCTGTCTTTCGTGCTCATCCGCCGCTCACTCCCTGAAAAACCGCTATTTGGCCGGACAGTGGACAGTCGCAAAGCGACAGCCCCCCAAAAGTCACTTCCGGCTCCTAGGGTTGTCATCATCATAACAAAAGGACATGAAACCAACAAGCCGGGCCTGATGGATCATGTCCTGTGCAAATCAAATCCAAAGTGGATGGCTGATCCGTGATGGTGTTTCCGTTGAACGCATGCGAGGCTGTTCTTCAGGGCAGACTCACATGCTTCGCCGCGAAGCACCGGCAAGCCATGAAAATGCACTCATGACTTATTGGATTTTCACTGCCCAAACAGCGCATTTTCAGGGCAGCACCGCATCCAGCGCGTCAAGAGCCCGGGTGATGAGGCCCCGGTTCGGATCCGAAACCGACTGGATATAGGCGGGATCGGACACGACACTGTATTGGCTTTTGGGAACCCTCACGGGAACGACCTGGTTGGTGGCCGGTTCGTGCATGCTGAACCTGGCGACGGCTTCATTCCGGATGTCTTCCAGCTGCAGCGTGGATTCAATCTCCACTTTCAGGACCCGCCCGGATTCCCGCAGACTGGCGCATGCCCGGTTCATCTGGCCGAGTTTCAGATTCATTTCCGACAAAAGGCCATACCGGTACAGGATCAGGAAGCACATGGCAAAGGCCGCCAGGATGCCGAAGACGAGGCTTTTCTTTGGAAACCCGATGGTGACGGTCTGCAGCGTGACAACCGTACCTTTGCCGTCAAGACTTTTCCGGGATTGCGGGACTTCAACCGTTTCAGCCTGATACTGCCGTGCAGACGCTGCCATTTCCTCACCACCTTCCAGATTTGAACTTCATGGCCAACCGTTTCCATTCACTGGTTTTCTTTCATGAAAAAGGTCTTCTGTGTCTTTCCGCTGGTTTTTCTTTCGTAAAACAGGCCTTCTGTGTCTTTCCGCTGGTTTTTCTTTCGTAAAAAAGGTCTTCTGTGTCTTTCCGCTGGTTTTTCTTTCGCAAAACAGGTCTTCTGTGTCTTTTCACTGGTTTTTCTTTCGTAAAACAGGTCTTCTGTGTCTTTCCGCTGGTTTTTCTTTCGTAAAACAGGCCTTTTGTGTTTTCCGCTATTTCTCTTTCGTGATGGTCTTTTGTGTTTTCCGCTATTTCTCTTTCGTGATGGTCTTTCCTGTCAGTCCATTCAACCGGGAGGCAATTTTTCTGCCACCCTGAGCTTGGCACTTCTGGCCCTGGGATTCTCCATCAATTCTTCCGCGCCGGCCTCCATCGGTTTTTTGAAGACCAGCCGCAAGCTTGGTTTGAAACCGCATGCACAAATGGGGAAATCAGGGGGGCATGTGCATCCGTCCACCCGGCGCAGCAGGCTGCGCTTGACTATCCGGTCTTCC
>JANYKF010000414.1 GCA_025361665.1 Clostridiaceae bacterium | reverse complement strand
CGCGTGGCATTCCCTGATGACGCCCTCCCGCTTGGCCGAGACGACTGCCCGTTCAATGATTTTCATGACCGAACTGATGAACTCTCCGCCGTAATCAACAGCCGCCGAGTGGATGCCGTTGGCCATGAGATCCTTCTGAAGCTGCTTCTCCTCAACCCTGTCGGCTGTGAGGGCGAGGAGAATCGCTGCCTTCACCACATCCTTGCTGCCCATGACCCGCTCATCCCTGCTGCCCGTATCTTTCTGCATATTT
Source organism: Clostridiaceae bacterium (assembly GCA_025361665.1). Classification (GTDB taxonomy): domain Bacteria; phylum Bacillota; class Clostridia; order DSM-8532; family DSM-8532; genus JAEWSN01. The sequence goes on along the minus strand of JANYKF010000414.1, from coordinate 3,491 downwards.
CCCGTATCTTTCTGCATGCTGCCCATATCTTTCTGCATGTTTCCCGTATCTTTCTGCATTTTCCGCCTTCCTTCCCGATGCTGCTGAAAAGGTCCTCCGGAGCCTACGCGGACATTCCGGCGCAATAACCGGTGGCGAACGCGATGGTGAGGTTGAAACCACCCGTATAGGCATCAACATCCAAAACCTCCCCTGCGAAGAAGAGACCCTGCACTTTTTTGGATTCCATCGTGGCTGGATTCACTTCCTTGACGGACACCCCGCCGGCCGTGATGATGGCCTCGTCCACGGGCCGGGCACCGCGAATTGTCAGGGACAGGTCCTTCAGTTTTCTGCAAAGAACGGTCCTTTCGGCTTTTGATATCTGATGAACGGATTTTTCCGAAGGAATCCCGGTTTCGGCGATCATCACGGGAATGAGGCCGGAAGGCAGGAGACCCGAGAGGATGTTCTTGAACGACCGGTTCGGGTACTCCGCGAAATCGCGCTGGATGCGCTTGTCCAGTGTTTCCGCGTCCAGCGCCGGCTTCAGGTCGATATGGAGGCGATACCCTTTGAACCCGTCGCGGTGCAGGTGGCGGCTGGCCGACAGGATGACGGGTCCGGTCACCCCGAAGTGCGCGATCAGGAGGTCTCCAAACTCCGAATAGACCGTCTTCCCTTTTGCATCTTCAAAACGGACGCTGATGTTTTTCAATGTGAGTCCCGATGCAGCCTCGACCCAAGTCTCCTCCGTCTGAAGCGGCACAAGCGAAGGCTGCGGGGCAACGACCGTGTGACCGGTGTCTTTCGCGAAACAGTACCCGTCCCCGGTGGAACCTGTCGCCTGATAAGACAGCCCGCCGGTTGCCACAATCACGGCATCATAGGGCTCGATCCGGCCATCCGGAAAGCGGACTCCCGCCACCCGGCCGTTTTCCGTCACAATGCCGGCAATGGGGCTTTGGCAGTGAATCACGGCCCCGGAAGACTTCGCGTGCCGGACAAGCGCCTCCACGATATCGGATGCCCGGTCTGAAACCGGGAAAACACGGTTTCCGCGCTCCACCTTCAGCGGCACACCGCGTTCCTCAAAGAAATTCATGATGGATTCAGCCGGAAAACAGCTATAGGCGGAATAAAGGAACCTTCCGTTGCCGGGTACGTTGGCCATGAACGCATCCGCATCACAGCGGTTTGTGACGTTGCACCGGCCCTTGCCGGTGATCAGGAGCTTCTGACCGGGCCTGCGCCCTTTTTCCAATACCGTGACACGATGACCCCGGGCAGCCGCGAAACCCGCGGCCATCAATCCGGATGCGCCGGCTCCGATGACGGCGATGCGGCGTGCAGTCACGGATTCCGCAACGGGGTTGGTTTTCGGATCAATCATTGATCAAGCCTTCGTATTGCTCTCCCTTTTCATACACCTGGTATTCATCCCAGATGGCCTCCAGCTTCTCGAGCGTCGCATGGATCCGATCCCGGCGCTTCATGCCGATGGCGACGATCAGCGCATTGATGAGACTGAGGGGAGCCACGAGGGAATCGACGAACGAGGCCATGTCACTGCGCGCGAAGAGCTGATATGAGCTGCACAGGGCCAAAGGCGACGTGGCGTTGTCTGTGATGGCGATGACGGTTGCCCCCTGGTTTGCCGCGTATTGCATGGCTTTCGAGGTCCGTTTGGAGTATCTTGGGAAACTGATGCCCAGCACCACGTCACCTGCCCGCGCATTGACGATCTGCTCGAACATCTCGCTGACGGAAGTGGTATGGACCAGGCGCACGTTCTCAAAGACCAGATTGAAGTAAAAGCCAAGGAAGCTGGCCAGCGGCGCAGAACTCCGGACTCCCAGGATATAGATTTTATCCGCTGCCAGAATTGCTTCCACCGCACGGTTGAACATGGCGGTATCCGCCTCCTCGATCGTGATCCGCAGCTTGTTCATGTCGGCCAGCAAAACGGTTCTCAGGATGTTTTCGGGGTCGATGTGGGCGGAAGACACGTCAAGCCGCTGCGCCGAGGTGAGCTTGCTCTTGATCACTTCGCGCAGTTCCCTCTGCAGGCGCGGATATCCGTCATAACCCAGCTCGATGGCGAAACGGACAACGGTGGACTCACTGACGCCCACTTCTTCGCCGAGTTTTGCCGCCGTCATGAACGCGGCCCGGTCGGAATGCTCCATGATGAAGTTGGCAATGAGCTTCTGCCCCTTGCTGAATGTGCCGAATTGCACTTTCATGCTCTTGATGAGCTGTTCCATGCCTGTCTCCTTTGCAATGCTGTTCTGCTACAAGAATACCGCATTTACGCATCGGCGTCACGATCGGATTCAGCCTCCGGATCGTTTTCGCGAAACACACGCTGCATGAAGACGGTGACCCGCTTCATCTTCATGATACCGTCCAGGAGGGCTTTCAGCAGCACGATACAGATGGGTCCCAATATCATGCCCAGAACGCCGATCCATTGCAGTCCGAGATACATACCCAGCAGAGTGAGCAAAGGGTGAATGCCGATCTGGTGTCCCACGATCCTCGGTTCGATGAGGTGTCGGACGACGAGGACGATGACATCCAGCACCAGAAGAAATATGCCTATCTTCACATTGCCGGCCAGGAACAGGGCAATGGCCCATGGAATCAGGATGGCACCTGCGCCAAAAACAGGCAGTGCGTCGATGAAGGCCGTCAAAAGTGCGATGACGAGCGGATTGGCTATCCCCGCCACCAGCAGCCCTGTCAGGAGGATGGAGAAGGTGATGCTCATGATGATGCCTTGTGCGCGAAGCCATCCGAACAAGGCCTTGAAGACATCGACCACCATGTGCCGTGAGTTCTTCAGCCAGGATTTCGGGACCCATTTCTCAAAAGCCGCTATGATTTTGTCACGGTCGCTGATCATGAAATACGTCGCAAGGATGGTGACAAGCAGAAAAATCACGGCTTCCGGAACAGAAACGGTGAACTTCAGCGTCGCTTCCGCCAGGCTGCGCAGGATGTCTTTCAGGCTTGTGCCCAATGCCGATACCGAATTGTCAAGAGCATCGGTGACTTCTTTCGGCAGACGGATGTAGAATTGGGTCGCCTGCGCCATCATACGGTTGAAAAAAGCGTTCAAGTCGACAAAAGACGTGGAAAAAGCCTCATACAGGTTCCGGATTTCCGTCACCAGCCTTGCCACGATCAGCCCGACCATCGTTCCGATCGTTCCCAGCACCAGCAGGATGGAAATGACGGCCCCCAGTTTCCGCGGAATGCGGATTCTCTTGTTCAAGAACCTGACAACCGGCTCCAGCGCGGCAGAAAAAAGAAAAGCAAGCAAAAACGGCGCAGAGAAACGAATCATCTTCAGCACCAGAAACAGCGCCAGAACAGCCAGCAAGGCCCTCAGGAGGAAAAACAGCGTTCGATGCAGCCAGACGGGCATACGGAACCTCCACTTGCAAAGGGAACCGGTTTCTCATCCTGGTTGGATTCTCGTGTACAAGCCTGCGATTGCGGGTCTT
>JANYKF010000403.1 GCA_025361665.1 Clostridiaceae bacterium | reverse complement strand
CTCATGCAGGCTGTCCTTCCCGTTTTGTCACCGCACGGCGGATGCAAGCACGTAGAAGGAAAAGACGGTTTCACCGTATGCCCTCCGCCGCTCCAGCAGCCATCTTCCAACCTTTTCCGGAGGCGTTTCACCACGATGGTGCTCCACCACGGCCATGCCATTGTTCTCCATTATATCATTTTCATCCAGCATGAGAAGCGTTTTCAGGACAAAATCACGCAGATAGGGCGCATCCGCGAAGACAAGACCGAATCGGCGGCGGTTTGCAGCCATCAGGCGGACGGCCCCCTCGGCATTCATGACCACCACTTCACCTTTCGGCGCGAGCCGCGTCTTCTCCAGGTTCAAGCGGACGATCCCGCATGCCGTCCTGTCCATGTCGACAAACACCGCGTCCGCAGCTCCTCGTGAAAGTGCCTCGATCCCAAGGCTTCCGGATCCCGCGTAGAGGTCAAGGACATGACTGCCCGGGATATCCGCCGCAAGCATGCTGAATACGGATTCCTTCACACGGTCCGCGGTGGGCCTTGTCCTGTCGCCGGGCGGCGTCCTGATTGGAATGCCTCCGGCTGATCCCGCAATGATTCTCGGCATGCGCCGCTCTCCTTTCGATTGAAGCGCTGCTGCGGCATTCAGCACCTGTTTTCGGCTGATGGCGCTGCTGCGACATTGTGTTCCTTCATTTTCCGGGCAGCTTCAATTCATGGCTATATCCCTGATGCGGTTAGCGAAACGCTGCAGGAGGTGGTTTCGCAGGCCGCGCAAGGTATCGTCCTGCAGCTGCGCCACCGGTCCGGACAGCAGGATCGCCTCGTCCCGGGCCGCCTGCATCAGGTCCAGATCACTATAGAGATTCGCGATGCGGCACTCGGGCAGTCCGTGCTGCCTGGTGCCGAAAGCCTCACCGGGACCGCGCAGCTTCAAATCCTGTTCGGCCAGGACGAATCCGTCCTGGGTTGCCGCAATGGCCGCGAGCCGCTCCGCCGAGGTTTTACCGCCACCCCCCCTGAACAGGATGCAGTGCGACTGATCCGATCCGCGCCCCACCCGTCCCCGCAGCTGGTGCAGCTGGGACAGTCCAAACCGTTCCGCATTCTCGACAATCATCACACAGGCATTGGGCACATTCACACCCACCTCGATGACCGTTGTCGCAACGAGGATATCCAGGCATCCGGCAGAAAAACTGACCATGACCGCATCTTTTTCCGCTGATTTCATCTGGCCGTGCAGCAGGCCGATCCGGAGATCCGGAAACGCATGGTCCTTCAGCTTCCGGGCCATCAGGACAGCCGATTCGGCCTGCATCTCCTCCGACTCCTCCACCAGTGGACACACCACATAGACCTGCCTGCCCTCGGAAACCGTTTTTCGGACGAAAGCCTCGATCCGCGGACGTATGGACTCATCCACCACATAGGTGCGGATGGGCTTGCGTCCGGGCGGAAGGCCGTCGAGTACGGAAATGTCCAGGTCTCCGTACAGCATCAGTGACAGGGTTCTCGGGATGGGTGTGGCGGTCATGACCATCAGGTGCGGCATGGCGCCTTTTCCTGACAGCATGGCGCGCTGACGCACCCCGAACCTGTGCTGCTCATCCGTAATGACCAGTCCCAAACGGGCGAATAACACGTCTCCCGTCAAAAGCGCATGGGTGCCGATGACAAGATCCGGTCCCCCTTTCGCCAAATCCGACAGGATCCTTGACCTTTCCCGTTTCCGCATGCCACCCTTCAGGAGGGATATGCGAATGGCGGGAATAGCATCCAATCCGCACAGGAGGCTTTCTGCGGCACGAAGGTGCTGTTCCGCGAGGATTTCCGTCGGGACCATCAACGCTGCCTGATACCCTGCCCTGATGGCGGAAACGGCGGCCATGAAAGCGACGATCGTCTTGCCGGAACCGACATCGCCCTGCAGCAGGCGATTCATGGCGACCGGCTTTTCCATGTCCCCGAGCATTTCGTCCAAAACCCGTTCCTGGGCTGCGGTCAATACGTATGGCAAACAGCTCCGCAAATCGGAAAGCGGATCCCGAACCATGGGCAGTCCGCATTTTCTGAGACTGGCACCGCGCTGCACGCGGATGCCGACCTGCAGTTCGAGAAGCTCATCGAAAGCAAGCCGTTTTCTTGCAGCCAGGGCGTCTTCCTCCCTGTCGGGGAAATGGATCGTCCTGACGGCATCGGCCCAACCCATCAAGTGGTGCCGGGCCCTCATGTCAGCCGGGAGACGTTCTTCCGCAAAACTGTCCAACCTCTTCATGGCTTCCCGCATGTGGGAACGAAGCTGGTTCTGGGAAACGCCCCCTG
>JANYKF010000351.1 GCA_025361665.1 Clostridiaceae bacterium | reverse complement strand
CGTCGGTCAGTTTCGGAAAAAGCTGCAGCGCCAGATTCCATGCCGCTTCCATGCGGGCAAGCTGCTCCTCGTATCCGGCGCGGTCCGCGGCCAGCGCGGCCAGCGAAGCCTCCAGATCGGCCTCTCCGGTTTTTTTATCCTGAAGTATTTGCTCCAATGCCACCCGTTGATCCTGAAGGCCTTTGAGAACCACCTGTTTTTCAGCAAGCTGTTCGTCCACGCGCCGCTTGTTTTCCTTCAACCGTTCCAGCAGGCTGCCCGTTTCGTGATTCATCTCCCGAACAATGCCGAGGCGCCGCAGAAAAGTGGCCAGACTGTCGGATGAAAGCAGGAGTTCCAGCTGTGAACCAGGTCCCGACATCTGATATTGGACCAGAACTTGCCGCAATGCTTCCCTGTTCGACTCAAGAGAGGCCGTTTCCGTCTTCAGGAGCAAGTCAAGCCCTTTCAATTCCTCTTCCAGGCGCCCAATATCCGCCGACAGCGCCGCAATGGCCTCATTGTCGCGTGCAATCTCCAACTGCAGGCTTCGAAGCTTTTGGAGAATGCCCTTCTCAGCTTCCCCAATCTCCAGGATCCGGACTTCCGTATCACTGGGAGTGGGCGAGGAGGTTGCGGAAGCACCGGAAACAGGGCTGGCGACCCGGAAGACGGAGACGGCAAGGAACATCAGCAGGATGAAAAGAAGAGTTTTCCGCTGAAACACTGCCCCGACATGATTCATCCGTCCTCCACCCCCCTTCCGCGCAGCGGTTCATGCACATTTCACGGTCACGCCAAGACATGCCTCACAGCTGCGCCAAGGAATGGACTGTTTCATTGAATGCACCTTTGCCACATTGTATCAAACAGTAAGCGGAGCCGCAATCATGAGGATTGTTTCCTTGTTGATTGATTCTTGCGCCTGTACCTTGTTGATTGTTTTCTTGTTGATTGATTCCTTGTTGATTGATTCTTATTGATTGACTCTCGTGTTGTGGGATAAATGGTACAATGGTTCCGGTGCAGCAGCAGGCCGCGGACCAATCACATGGATTCATGCGCTTCACGCAAGGCGGAAAGAGAGGACCCATCATGAAAAAGAGCAATAAGTTTGCATGGAAGTGGAAAATCAAAGAAGCATGTCTGGAAGAGTATGTGAACATGCACCTGGATCCTTGGCAGGAAATTATGGAAGAGCATACGGCCGCAGGCATATTCAACTATTCCATCTTCCAGGAAGGGAACGAATTTTTCTATTGTTTTCAATGCGACGATGTAAAAAAAGCATTCGCCTACATCGATCAAAGTGAAGCATGCCAACGCTGGAATGCCATCACCAGCACAATGGTCGAAGGTTCCTTCGATTTTGCGGAGGCAAATCCCATCACCTTCATGCGGGAAGTTTTCTTTTTGAAGTAAACTGATCATGCTTCGCGGCGAATCACCGGGAAGACCTGCAAATGCATCCGAATCTATTGGTTTATGTTATTTGATCGATGGATTGACAGGCTAAAAGGCAATAGGCATGAAGCTGCTGCGTATTCTGATTGGCATACAAATCAGCCGGTATCTAAGCATGATTCTGGTGTAAAAACTCACTTTTGTGAGTTTTATGCAGGATGTCTCTGACATCCTGCATGGTGAAGGCACATTTTGTGCCTTCAACACACCAAATTATGTGATTCAGCCCCATCGTCATGCGGTATAGCCTGGTGACTTACGAACCTGGCAACTCCGCAGACCGGGCCCTCCGGGAAAAGGAATTGAAGGAACTGGAAGCCCCTCCGGGAAAAGGAATTGAAGGAACTGGAAGCCTTCGAGGAAAAGCCTCCTGTCGGACTCATCCCGGACAACGAGAAGCAATCGGATTTTTTTTGGAAAGGAAGAAGACCTGGAGGCGCGTATCGCACAGCTCAGGGAGCTTTTGTCCGCGAAGCCGGGCGCAATTCGCAAGCTCTCCCTTTTGGCGGAGCAAACCGTGGGAAGCCTCAGCGCGGGCAAGTTCAGCCAGGTTTCACGACAACTGACGCTGCCGGCCGATTATTCCCTCGACAAGGCTGAACTGGAAATCACGGCAGTCAATCGGGCCGGTATTGCGGAGGCAAACAAGGCAAACAACCAGTCGGCGGCAACCATGGAAACACGCCCGCAAAGCGTGGATCTGTCCATTGCCGATGAAGACGTGTCGCACACACCCGTCAACCGCATCCTGCTTGCCGGGCAGACAGCCACCCTCAGGGCCCGCATCTTCAACAACGGCACCAGCCCTGTCAAAAACCTCAAACTCGCATGGTATCTGTCCACCAAAGCCCAACAGGACGGATCGGCCCCCGTCGCGAC
>JANYKF010000325.1 GCA_025361665.1 Clostridiaceae bacterium | reverse complement strand
TTCAGGAGCTCCAGCGCTTTTTCGTCACCACACGCATATGCTTTCATCAGGCGGCCCTCTTCAAAGCAAAGCGGATCATGAAGCGGAAAATACTCGTTCAGCAGGAAATCGGCATATTTCACCAATCTGAAAGGGCCGTATATTCTGAACGCTTCGCCCGGGTAATGCTCGACGGCCACGCTGAAGCAATCCTTGACCGATGAAGTGATGCTTTCCAGTTGAGTATCTTTTGAAAATGCCAGGGTATACATCCAGTTGAACCACATGGCATTCTCCGTGCCATGCGAGTCGCTGGCGCCCACGATTGGAATGGTCATGCCTTTTGCCCGGGCTTCCTGATAATAGGCAGTCTGCAGGTTGTTGCTGTAAACCTCGTGCCCGCCGAGTACTTCAAACGCGTCGAATGGCTTCTTCTCAAAGAGATAATCCACCAGGTTCTCCTGCACGTGATAGACATTGGCGACCCAGTAGGGGTGGCAGAAGATGCCCAACCCTCCCGCTTCCCTGATGCGGTCGAAGCACCACGCGCAGGACGCATATTGAAATGCATTCACGCCTGTGGGGACATCAAGATCCGCCAGCAGCGTATTGACTTCGCGGTAGTATTGATCCGGATCCGATTCAAACAGCGCGTTAACACTGAAATTTCCGCCGAAGTTCACCATGTGGACATGATTCTGCAGCGGATGCACTTCTTCCCCAAAAAACAGTTTCAAGTCGATGGGCGCCTTCTCATACGCTTCGATGGCCTCGACGGAAGGGGAACGCTTATGATGGTCGGTAATCGCGAGAAAATCAAACCCGCTTTTCCGGTAATTGGCTGCCACGATGGCGGGAGACTCATGACCATCCGACCGGCAGGTATGTGCATGGAAATCGCCGCGGTATGGCCTGCGCCCGTAAAGATCCGGAAGCAGAGAATACACCATGAAGTTCCCAAGCAGTTCTCCACCATCTTTCGCGGGAAGCTTGAAAACCCTGATGATATGAGCCTGTTCCCATGGAAATGCGTGTTCGAACACAAGGGTGCCTGCCCGGGGCTTCACGATGACCTGTTCATATTCCAGATTCTCAGATTCCCTGCTTTGACACATTGGAAGGAATACAATCCGGTAATCGGCATCAGGTGCAAAACCCGCATGCTGTCCAAGGGGTCGTATGGTGATGCTTGTTTTTTTCCCGGATTCGATGATTTTGGGGAAAACGTCATAATCGGCAAGTTCACGTTTCATTTCGCGTATTCCCTTCCGCCATGGCTCTGCAAACAATCGGACTGCTGAGGGAATGAGCCTGCCCACAGCTGTTTGATTACCGGCAAGCCACGCCTAATAAACCGCTAAGTCACGCAGCAGGGCTTCATCCCGTGCCGAAGTCACGAACAGCCTGAATTCATCCGTATCAAGATTGACCCGGCAGATTTTCTTGTGGCCGATGCAGTTTCCCCGGTAAAACGGCATCCATTTGCCATCCTCATCCCTCGCCTGCAGCACGAAGGATTCCACACGCTGCCCCTGGGCGATGTCTTCCGACAGCACGATGTATCTGACAATCTGATGTTTGGCAAGTTTCACATGATAGACGCACTGGGTTTCACTTTCGATTTCGAAGGACTTGGCGATTCTGGCTGGAATCCGTTTTGAGAAGGCTTCACGCAGCGCATCCCCCAGGCTCTTCAGCCTTTTGATGTCACGCGGATCAAAGCGGCCGTTTTTCATGGGCGGGATATTCAGGTGAAAACAGGTATTTCCACCAACGGAATTCATGTAGGTATCCATCAGGCGTTCCAGCGAATGCGGTTCTTCGTTCACGTGGTGAAACCATCCGGGACGGATGGACATGTTGATTTCGGAACCGGCAAAAACAAGCCCTTTCGAGTATATGATGTTCGATAGCGCGCCCATGTCGCTGTCGGTCGCATACATGTGGCTCAAGTCACCCTTCAGGGGTGCTCCCGATGTCTGCGGTTCGGCGTAATGGCACAATTCATGCGGAACGACAGCCCATTCAGCCACACGCGCCGACCCGCTTTCATTGCCGCACCACCGCACATCGGGCCCGAAATCATTGAAAATGCATGCATCCGGCTGATATTGCCTGATCAGGCGGATATAGCTTTCAAAATCGTAAACCTGCTTTTTCCCATTCGAGCCTTCACCGCATGCATTGTCAAACCATACCATGAAAATATCGCCGTACTGCGTCAATAGTTCTGTCAGTTGGGCACGGTAAAAGTCATTGTAGGATGGCGTTCCATAGAATTCCGAATTCCTGTCCCAAGGCGAAAGATAAAATCCGAACTTGATGCCGCCGCGACGGCAGGCTTCCGACGCCGACTTGACAATATCGCCTTTCCCGTCCAGGAAGGGGCTGTTCCGGACGCAGTGTTCCGTATGACTGGAAGGCCACAGGCAGAACCCGTCATGGTGCTTCGCCGTGAGAACCATACCCTTCATGCCGGCTGATTTGATGGCTTTCACCCATTCATCGCAATCCAGATCCGTTGGATTGAAGATGGCCGGATCCTCGTTGCCTTCTCCCCATTCCAGATCGGTGTACGTATTGGGAGAAAAATGGACGAATGCATAGAATTCCGTGTCGAACCAATCGAGTTGCCTTTGTGACGGCCTGACGGATGCAGTCTGTTTCAAAAAGGCCTTGACATCGATGTTCATCTGCTTTTCCTCCCGCATTTAATGTCTCGAAACGTTCACGGTTTGTCATGCCTGCCGGTGATGTGCCCGGTATTCGAATCTTCATTGCGGTTCTCCTTTTCCGCCCATATGACTACGAATCCAAATCTCCAACTCCATGAAAATGATTCCACAGCCGCATTTTCGTCTGCTAAACCATTGCCTCGTCAGCGAGGTATCGTTCTCCCGCACTGGCTATCATACGATAAAGCTGCAAGGGTACTTCCTTGTGATTGATGAAGTTCTGCATAGTGAAAACCTCTATCGGGAAGTCGGCCTTGACGACACATTCAGTAAACGGTTCCCCTTCCGCCGCAAGTATGCCGTCCATGTCCCATATGTTGCTGTCACCCCACCCAAGGTGCGCCGGCGATATGACGACGACATTGGAGCGGACCACCACCATTTTAAGCAATGTCGCAAGAGCAGCCTGGTTATTGAGCACCATCTTCCGATGGGCATGGGACGAGATGACTCCTTCACCGGGAACAACGGTTTCTGGACTCATGTCGTTGAAGTGCGGTGTGAAGAGGAGTCTGGCCCCATTGAGGCGCATATAGAGTGCAGGCTCCACATATGAGGTGGTATGGCAGATTGCGATGCCGAATTTCACGCCTTTGGCCTCAAAAATCCTGATATCGAGTTCGTTTTGAAAATAATTGATGTCAAATCCCAATGTCGGCATAATTTTGGTTTGCACACCAAGAAGTCGGCCGCGGTAGAGCACCGATTGGGAATTGTATACGCCGTCCCTGCGGCGTTCGCTCAATCCGACGAGAATCACAGTATCATAGCCAGCCGTGAATTCAACGAGTTCAAGGAAACGCGGATCGGCAAGAGTGATGGCGCTCCCTTCAATGGACTCCGGCGCATATCCCGACAAATATGTTTCAGGAAAGCAGAGAAAGTCCAGAGAGTCGGCATGATCCGATATCACTTCGCGAACTTTACGAAGGTTGGCTTCCAGATCATTTTCAGCGACTGGTCCCTGAAAGCTGCCGATTCTGATACGAACTCCGGATGTTGACGGATTGATGTTAATCATTGGAAGCCCTCGCGTGTGTGAAACATAAGTGAAGCGTAGCATGTCTCCATCAGGAAGCGCAATAAGAAAAAATACGCCTGACATTCAACCGACATGAATCTTCCCGAGGGAATACCACCCGTCCGGCTGGATTCCCTCCATAGCCAACTTCACACTGGGTTCCATGGTCATGCCATCGATGATTCCAGTCTGGATTTCATATGAGCCTACCGGCATATCCGTGGGGACGATGAAAGAACCGTCATATACAGAGTCTCCAGGCAGCCATTGTCCTATGTCGGCCTCTGTTGTGAAGACTCGTGATTCCAACTCACTTTTCAACCTGAATGCGAACTTGAATGGCTTGTAGCAAGGTGCCACACCCGTGTTTTCCAGCCAGCAGGTATACGCCGCCAACCCTCCGGCTTGTACGGTTTCCGGATAGGTGAATCTCCTCAAGGCCAGTCTGTAGCCCATTTTCCTCAACCATCCATCCACTTTCGATTTCCAAACGGGAGGAACAGCGGATGATTTTGCATTGAAGGATGAAATATGCCATTTCAATGATTGTTCAATGATACAGTCAATGTCCCAGCCCATGTCAAGCCAATGCAGCATCACCCAGCACACTTCAAAGGACACGGGCGCTTTCAGCCATGCATCCTGTATGCCCGCGCAGATGATTTGCCTTGGATAAAGATCGATCATGTGGGACCAGCTTTCAGAATCGAAGTCCTTGAAATCACCAAGATAAGGCGACCCTTCCCTTGAATCCCCCAGGCAATCTCCACGATAGCCCACATTGGCTTTTGATAGGGCATATCGATTGCTGTCTCCATCGTATAGCATCGTCAGGATCGGCGTGACTTTGAAATTGTCCGTGTACGCGTCCACAAGCGCATGCATGGTAGCCTCTTGAAGCAGGTCAGTCCCCTCGCCCTCGCCCCACGCACCGATAAGCGCGGCATCGATGCTCTCAAGATCCGGATGACCGTCATATCGTTTCCCCAATGCGCGGATGAGCCCGCCAAAATGTTCGAGATACAGCGGATCTTCCGGATTGACCAGCCACTTCTGCTCAGGCCATTTCATCCGTTCCCCCACGATTTGCCGATACCAGACAGGCACATCGTCACCGTCTCCAAACAACCCGTGAGGTGCAATGCGGAGCATCAATGTCTGTTTCCTTGATTTGGCCGTTTCCAATGCCTTGTCTATCAAATCCCAACTGAACAATCCCTGTTCCGGCTCGATAAATCTCCAGTATATGCGAAAATAGGCTATTGATGTTTCCGGATGATCGATATTCTCCAGAGTGCCCTTATACTCCTGATAGTCTATTGGAAAGCCTTCCGTCCATGTTCTGCCTTCATTCAGAACATCCCCGTTGAAACGTTGAAAGGTTGTAAACCCGATACCCGGATTCACCAGGACATCCTCAATTGTCTTGGGTCTGACCACCAGTATTTTAGCGCTCATCATCGGTCGTCGAGTAGACAACTCGACACTCCTTTCAAACTTATATTCTGAGTGAAGGGAATGTCTGTTGCCCCTCACAGAACCGTACGT
>JANYKF010000320.1 GCA_025361665.1 Clostridiaceae bacterium | reverse complement strand
GCATAAAAACTCACAAAAGTGAGTTTTTACACCAGAATTAAACTTGCATATCTTCCGGACAAATCCATGAAAATGTTCAGCATGAGGGCCGTATCGAAAGAGACGGCCCTTTCCATCTCCTTTCGTCTGAAACAGATGAAAAATTTCTTGATTTGCCTGTTGACAGACTACCTTCCCGTCTGTATTATTGTATTAAGCGCTTAATACAATAATACAATGAGCACGGACAAGATAAAAATCCACGGATTCCGGCCATCGTCACGAAAACACCCCGATTGGGGCGGCAAGTCGTGCTGACAGACGGATCCGTCAGGGAGAGGAGGGATGACATGTCCTGGGACTTGCAGACGGACCGACCCATCTACACCCAATTGATAGAGCAGATGGAAATCCGGATCCTTTCCGGGGTATACCCGTCGGGAAGCCGGCTGCCATCCGTAAGGGACATGGCACAGGAAGCCGCCGTGAACCCCAACACCATGCAGAGGGCGCTGTCACAGCTCGAAGAGGCCGGATTGCTGGTGACGCACCGAACAAGCGGACGTTCCGTCACGGAGGATGCGCAGATGATCAGTCAGGCGAAACGAAAACTGGCCAGAGAACAAATCGAGACGTTCCTGGAGAACATGGGCCGACTGGGCTTCGATCATGCGGAAGCACTGTTGCTGGTCAGCGGCATGCTGGAGGAGATGAAGAAATGAGTGCGATTCTGGAATGCAGGGACCTGACCAAATCTTTCGGAAACAAGTCGGCTCTCGCCGGTGTGAACCTGACGATCGAGCGGGGGCAAATCGTCGGCCTGCTGGGACCGAACGGGAGCGGCAAGACCACTTTCATTAAACTTGCGAATGACCTTCTTTCACCGACAAAGGGTGAAATCCGGATTGACGGGAAAAAACCCGGCATCGAAACAAAACGGATCGTTTCCTATCTTCCGGAGAAAACCTACCTGATTGAATGGATGAAGGTTCATCAGATGATCACTTTCTTTACGGATTTTTATGAAGATTTCAAGGCCGACAAGGCCCACGAGATGATGGCCCGGCTTGGCATCAATCCGAACGACCGGCTCAAGACCCTCTCGAAGGGCACTCGGGAAAAGGTTCAGCTGATCCTGGTCATGAGCCGCGAAGCGGATCTGTATCTGCTGGACGAACCCATCGGCGGCGTTGATCCGGCTGCACGGGAATACATCCTTGATACCATCCTCCACAATTATAACGAAAATGCGACGATCGTCATCTCGACGCACCTGATTGCCGATATTGAAAAAATTCTGGACCACGTCATATTCATCAATGCCGGCCAAGTGGTTTTGTCCTCACCGGTGGAGACGATCCGGGATGAACAGGGCAAGTCGGTCGACACGCTGTTCAGGGAGGTTTTCAGATGCTGAGCAAACTGCTGAAATATGAAATGAAGGCCACGGCGCGTATTTTCCTGCCCTTGTTTGCCGTCGTCCTTCTGTCCGCCACGATGAACAGACTCATCACAATCTTTGCCCCAAAGGGCTGGGAAGTACCCGCTGTCATCAGCATGGTGCTTTATGTCACCATATTGGTTGGCATGTTTGTTGTGACTGCCGTCATGATGATTCAACGGTTTTACAAGAACCTGCTTTCGGAAGAAGGCTACCTGATGTTCACCCTGCCGGTGAAACCCTGGATGCACATCATCAGCAAGCTGCTTTTGGCCATGATGTGGGCACTTGTCAGCATCGCGGTTGCGATTGGATCCGTCGTCATCATCGCGTCCGCGCAGATATTCAAGCCGGAAGTTGTCAGCCAGATTGGCCAGGTTGTCAGCCAGATATACGCGTATGAGGGAGCTTGGCTTTTCACGGCTGAATTCGTGCTTCTCGTCCTGGTTGGCGGAATCGCGAAGATCCTCATGGTCTATGCATCCATCGCAGTCGGGCATCTCGTGAACAATCACAAAATTCTCGCATCCCTCGGTGCCTACATTGGTCTGAGCACCATTTCGCAGATCCTGTTCACATTCATGGGCCTCCTGCCCGGCATGGCCGGCATCAAGGACCGATACACGGGAGGAAACCTCTCCAATCCCATGGGCACGGTGCGTTTCAGCAGCGCGGATAACCTGGCAGCCATCCTTCCGTCCGTTCACGGCTTTCTGTGGTATGGCGTCCTGTTCTCCGCATTGCTGACGGTGGGATATTTCATCATCACAAATATGATTCTCGGCAAAAAGCTGAACCTGGAATGATGGCGGCAAAAACCCATTATCCGGGTCTGGCCAGGGCCCGCCTTGAGGCTGCGTGCCGGAATCACGGTTCGAACACAGCGTACAGCCGCTGCAGAATGGCAAACGTCTGTTCACGGGTGAGGGAACCGAGCGGATCGTAACAGTTTCCAGCTACTCCCTTCAGCAAATTGGCCCTCACCGCTCCATACACATCCGCTTTCGCCCATGAGGCAATGGCTGCATCGTCAGCAAATGGCAATGCGGCCATTGACGTCCCTGTCCCTGAAGCGTTTTCCGCGCCCGAATCCGCGCTGGTATTTGTTGTATTTTGCGAAACCGGAAACAGGGTTTTCTGAAGAAACCGCTGCACATTCATCAGCAGGATGCCCGCTTCCTGCCGCGAAATGCTCCTTGCAGGCGTAAAGAGCGTGGGACCGGTGCCTTTGATGAGGCCAGCCCTGTATGCCTTGGCCACCTCAGGATCATCAGTGTCCGAAAACGGCTCGGCTGCGGCTGCAAAGGATTCCCCCATGAGATTTTCACACAAATTGACCGCGAGCGATGCAAACTCGAGCCGTGTGACCGGCTGCAGGTATCAGAAGAATGAAGGAAAGCCTTCTTGCCAAGGAAACCCTGATCTTCCCGTCATGTCCGGATTGCGCCCTTATCTTGTGATTCATCGCGTGAAACCGCCTTTGTGGCTTCTCTCAGCCACGCTTGTTCTGTATTGTCCAGATGCGGCGACACTTTGCTGAAGACAAACCGATGATATTCATCCAACCATTCCTTTTCATCAAATGACAATCTTCCAAGATCCAGGGTTTTCACATCAATCGGGCAGCAGGAAATCGTTTCGAACTTGTAAAAAGTCCCATCCTCCGTCTGGCAGGCAGGCACCACGAGCATTGTGTTTTCCGTGCGCGCACCCAACAGGCCGGCGCGGTAAACACCAGGTTCGTTCGTGATGATCATGCCCGGCATCAGTCTGACCGGGGAATGGGTCTGGCGGAAACCCTGCGGTCCCTCATGCACGCTCAGGAAATAGCCGACGCCATGGCCCGTGCCGCATTTGTAGTCCATGCCTTTCTTCCACATCGGCATGCGGGCCAGCACATCCAGGTTCGACCCGGTGCTGCCTTCAAGAAAAAAGGCCTGGCTAAGTCCTATGTGCGATTGCAGGGTCAGCGTGCAGGCCGTGCGTTCCTCGCCGGAAATCGGTCCGAGGGCCACCGTGCGCGTAATGTCCGTCGTACCGTCCAGATACTGGCCTCCGCAGTCCACAAGCAGCAGGCCATGCGGCTCAAGGATGGAGTGGCTTTCCGGGGAAGCCTTGTAGTGCATCATGGCGGCATTGGCTCCATATGCGGCGATCGCGTCGAAGCTGTCTCCCATGGCCAGTGGCAGTGCGGCTCTCAGGGCTGTCAGTTTCGAGACGGCGTCCAGTTCGGTAACAGGTGCCGACCCCTGCGGCATGGCTTCTTCCAGCCACATCAGGAAGCGGATCATGGCCGCACCGTCCCGTGCCTGGCAATGCTTCAGATTTTCAATTTCGACCGCACTCTTCACGGCTTTGGCTTTCACCAGGTAATCGTCAATCTCCACAGGCACACAGCCTGCGGGGATGGCGCGCACAAGGGAGGCATTCGTCAGTTTCGCATCATACGCGATCCGGGATCCGGCAGGAAATACCGCAAGTGCCGTCTGCACGGATTCATAAGGGGAAATGGAAATCCCGTTGTCCGACAAGTGCTTTCGCACGGCGGGGTCCAGTTTCCCGGAATCGATGAAAAGTTCCGCATCTTCTGTCCCCACACGGGCATAGGCGATCGTAACCGGGTTGTTCTGCACGTCCGACCCGCGGATGTTGAAGAGCCACGCAATCCCGTCAAGCGCCGAGAAAAGGACTTGATCCGCGTGATCTGCCGACATCATGCCGCGAACCTGTTCCAGTTTTTCCATCGGGGAACATCCTGCAAACACGGTCTCATGCACAAAGACCCGTGTCGCGGGAATCGCAGGCCGACCCGTCCAGATGCGCCCAGGAAGATCCTGTCCTCCGGAAATCCTGATTTTCTTTGAGTCCAGTTTTTTTGCGTATTCCTTCAGCGTGCTGGCGGCATACAGGGTTCCATCGAGCCCCAATACGCTGCCTTCATCCAGATTCTTATCAAGCCATTCAAGAATGGCCGGGTACCCGGGGGTGGCCATTTTCATCAACTGGATGCCTGTCCCCTCAAGCTCTTTCTCCGCCTGGACAAAATAACGGCCATCCGTCCAGAGGAGGCTCTCTTCCATCGTGACGACCAGCGTTCCGGCTGAACCGGCAAATCCGGACAGCCATTCCCGGGTTTTCCAGTGATCCGCCACATACTCGCTGAGATGAGGGTCTCCGCTTGGAACAAGCCAGGCATCCAAACCCTCGCCGCCCATTTCAAGCCGCAGAGCCTCCAGCCGTTGCAGAACGCTCTCGCATCCCGATGCTTCCAGTCTTTTTTTCATATCTTCTCCTTCGTTCCAAAGGGCATGTGCCAGTTGGATGCAATTCAATGAAATGGGCTGATTTCCGATATGATTATACCGCATAAACCGGAACAGGCATACCCGCGACATCCGGCACCCGCTGGTCTTGAAAAGGTCGGAGGCCCGTGCGTAAATTGTCCTGATCAAATCAGGACTTACTGCTCATTGTGCCGAATCCCTCTGCTTGATAGAATGAAGTGTACCCACTCGTCTGCCCTGTGAATGCGTCGTTCAAATAACAGAAACCAATAGATTCGGACGCATTTGCGTGTCTTCCTGGTGATTCACCGCGAAGCACGTCGGGTCTGTCTTCCCCATTGTTTCTCAACCTGCGAAAGGAAACAACATGCCGAATCCAGTACTTGCCATCCTCCATCCCGGAAAACCCATCAGACAGGGCTGCCTCCGAGTAGTCTCCCTCCTGCTGGTTCTCGCCCTGTTTTCTCCGACACTTCATTCTATGGCAGCAAGTTCCTCCGTCATAACAAAACTGACTGCTGACAACGCGATGGCAACCTTCATCCGTGATACTGCCGATTATCCCGACAGCTTCATTTATGACATCGGTCAAGACCCGGAAACAGTGACAGACCTGCTTTACCATAACAATGCCTATAACCTGATGTTGGCTTTTTCCGCCAAAGCATTCTCATATACAAGGACCGGCAACAGGACAGGTGATTATCTTCTGGAGATTACTCCCGAATATTTCGACTCAGCATCGGAACGCACCGCAGTCCGAGCCTATGTAGACCAGGTTGCCAGCGAGATTTTCCGATCGGACATGCTGGAGAAGGACAAGCTTCTGGCCGTCAACGACTTTCTCATCCATAATTTCGAATATGACCAGTCCCTCAGCATTTATTCCGTATATCCTTTCATCACGCAAAAAACCGGGGTATGCCAGGCATATGCACAACTTGCCGTCATGCTGCTGCTTGCCGGGGGTATGGAAGCCTATCCCATCACCGGCACTTCGAACGGTGTGGGACATGCCTGGGTCGGTGTCCGGGTCGATGGCGTCTGGTATGAATTCGATCCGACATACAATGACAGTATCGGATATCAGAATGAATCCACCCGTGTCGAATATCTGATGCGGACTCATGAGGACATGGTGCGTGAAGGGCGCCGGTACAATGTGTATGCGCCATATACCTACGTATGGGTCAAAGAAACCGTACGCGCCGTCATCACGGAAACAACTGTGCAAGTCACACAACCCGCAGCACAGGCCACCGTCTCTCCCGTCCCGTTCATGGACATTCCTGCCGGACAGTGGTATGCGGAGGCCGTTCAGCGCATCAGTGCCATTGGCCTGATGGTAGGTTCAAATGGATTGTTCAGTCCAAATGGAACCGTGTCGCTGGCGCAGGCCGCAGCAGTGGCAGCAAGAGTCCATGCCAAAGAAGGTCAAAATGAGGATATCCTCGCGGAATTCATCAAAGAGTATAAAGAACAGCGTCAACCCTGGTTTCGCGCATATATCGACTACTGCAAGATGCATGGGATCATCCAAGGCAGCGAATTCGGTTCCTCCTGGGAAACACGCGCCGCAACCCGGGAGGAGATGGCGTATATCCTTCACCATGCGGTCGGAAGCATGATCTCCATACGCCAAATCACAATCCCGGACCTAACGGTCGTGAAACCTTCCTATCAACCTGATGTGATTGCCATGGCAAATGCCGGCATCATTTCCGGTACCGATGCAAAAAACACTTTCAACCCGAAGGGTTCTGCGACTCGCGCGCAACTGGCTGTTATTCTGGCGCGTCTTGTGCCTGACGGCGAATGGCGGAACCCACTCCCGTGAGATTTCAGTGGAAATGTCATCAGGATCTGTGAACAATTGGAATCGGATCCATGACATCCGGCAGTGGCACACATCAACCCTTTGCCCGCTTCATCAGGGCATATGTGCCGAAACTGGCCGCCAGCACGATGTCTTCTCCGGGCAGATACGATGTGATGGTTTCATCAAAGAGGATGGCCGCACTTGACGGTATTTCTTCGTCCCCTTTCCAAACGACGTATGTGACCGGAACGAGCGGGAATATGTGCAAGGTTGTCGAAGCGTCTCCATATCCTGCAATTTCTCCGCCAAGGGCAAGGCCGGACTTGATGAGTGCATCGGGTGTGTCTTTAAATGATTCTTGCAATGGCAGGATGGCCCGTTTCCTGAAGGTTGGAAAATACCCGGATACTCCACGAACCTCCCTGAATGAAATCATCCTGCCTGAAAGGGGCCGCTTCACTGCATGAAGGAGATAATGGAGGATCAACACACCTGCCGTTATTCCGGCAGATGCAGGGCCTTCGGGCGCCATCCGGGCCACATGGCCTGCCAAACAATCAACATGATACCGTTCATTCATGTACCGCACTGCATACGTCTGAGCGGTTGCATCATATTCCACCTCCGCATTGCGGACGACATCAGTCGGTTCACGCAGGCGCAGTGCGGCAAAGCCCATGCTGAAGGCTTCCATGTATCCGTTTATGAGATTCGATTCCAAATACGGCATTTGATTTTCCCGTTCTCTGATCCTGAATGATAGACGAACCGTGTCAGAAAAAATGATTCGACTTGCTTGCAAATTGAACATAAAATTGTAACAAATGAACTGAAGCGCTTCAAAATGGAAAGCTCGCATGCTTCAGAAGGATAGCCACAAAATTTTCCAATCCCGACGCATCCGTTTCATCAAAGCGGTTCCGGGATGGGCTGTCAAGATCGAGGACG
Organism: Clostridiaceae bacterium; assembly: GCA_025361665.1. Classification (GTDB taxonomy): domain Bacteria; phylum Bacillota; class Clostridia; order DSM-8532; family DSM-8532; genus JAEWSN01. The sequence continues at coordinate 582 of JANYKF010000320.1, read as the reverse complement.
GCCACGATGTGTCCATCCTGTGAAATCGGCACCAGCGTGCCTTCCTTCATCAGATGGAATCCCGCCCAGTTGACGTGAGGCAGCATCTGAAACAGTAAAGCGCATGCATTGGAAATGTTGGCCAGCCAATCCGGCTCTCCCGCAATGAGGGAGTCCAGCCGGGTCTTCAGCCCCTCCAATCAAAGGGGAGCAGTTCCTTGAGTGTCATGACGGTATCCGCATTCACTTTCACTTCCGTTTTCAAATTATCCGGATGCAGCTGGCTGATGAATTCCCGGCATCGCCCGCATGGCGGCAAGATACTGCCCTCCCAATCCACGGCAATCATTTTCAGAACCCGGTTTTCACCGGCCGTGACCATGGCGGCTGCGGCCGCGTGCTCCGCGCAAAAACCCATCGAACAGGCCGTGTCGATGCAGACCCCGACAAAGACGTTCCCGCTTTCCGTCAGGATGGCCGCGCCTACGCCGCCGACCTCCACCCAATCCGACAACCAGCGGGGGTTCAGGACTGATTTTGCCTTTTCATACAATCCATCAAAATCCATAAGCCATTATCCCTTCTGTATGATTCCTGTGTTCA
>JANYKF010000306.1 GCA_025361665.1 Clostridiaceae bacterium | reverse complement strand
ATTGACACGATTGCATATGTATTTCGGAAACGCTGGACTAGTTGCAAAATGCACCTTGCATGGGAAAGTCGAAAATCGACTATTTGCACGAGAATCATCAATGAAATACACAGAAAAAAGTCTGTCAGTTCAAACAGGAATCGGGTAAAATAATAGAAACACTGGTATGGCGACTTGTGTCGCTTCGTCAGGGTCTTTACTGGAAAGCCTCATCGGAAAAGCAGGAGAGGGAAACGGTTTGAAAAAGCGCGACAGCTCCTTTTGTCTCATGAAATGCCTCATGCTCCTCGGCATCATGGTGTCGGCGCTGATTTCGCCCACGGCTGCTTTCGCTTCGGATTCCCGCTCCTATGAAGTCACGGCGTACAACATCGAGGTCGTTATCGCCGCAGACGGTTCGGCCGCTATGGAAGAACACCTCACGTACAATTTTCACGGAAAGTTCAATGGCGTGCTGCGCGATATCGACCTTTCCGGCACCGACGGGCTGTCCGGGCTGGATGTGCAGGTCATCCGGAATGGCGTTTCCATCCCCATGACAGTGAATGCGGCGACTTCTCTGGATGAACCGGGGGAACCCGGCACCTATCACCGGGTTGAAGAGGGGTCCCTGGTCCATCTGAAGATATTCGAACCGTCGACCGATGAGCAGAAGACGCTCGTGATTCGTTACAATCTGCTCAACGTGGTGAATGTATACAGGGACACCGCCGCCTTTAACCGCAAGCTGGTCGATGCAGGCTGGACGGTCAATCTCCATGAAATCCGCATCGGAATCACATTGCCGGCCGGGGCGGACAAGCAGGAGATCCGGATATTCGGACACGGCCCGCTCGAGGGGGAGTCCGGGATTGTGGATGCTTCCCACGTGACCTTTTACTCCCCGTTCTCTGCTCCCGGCAATTTCGTGGAGACCCTTGTGCTGTTTCCCATCCGGCTTGTGCCCCAGGCCACGCGCAAGGAAGATCGCGAGGCTTTGCCGGGCATGCTGGCGAATGAAGCACAATTGGCGAAGGATGCGAATGCGGTTCGGGAGGCGGCCAAGGTTCAGGAGACCGCACGACGGCAGCAGGAACTGGCGGCGGCTGAACGCCGGGTTCGGCGGGCAGTGATCGGCACCGGGATTGCCGTTGTGATGGTTCTGCTGTGGATCGTATTGGCTGTCTATCTCTACATCAAGTACGACCGTGAGCGCAGGCCGGCTTTCAAAGGTCAGTATTGCCGGGATCTTCCGGGAGACTACACTCCGGCCGAGATGGACGTGCTGATGGTCGGCGCCGCCAAAACCCGCGACATCATGGCGACGCTGATGGATTTGGTCCGAAAGCGGCAGGTTCTCCTGGTTTCCCATGATGAACTCAAGCCCGGTTTTTTTGGAAGCAAGACGATAACCGGACATGCCTTTGTTCAGAACGCCGATGCGCCGGTCATCCCGCTCAAGCAGCATGAGTCTTTTCTCCTTGGATGGTTTCTTTCCGGGATTGGAGACGGCATGTCCGTCACCCTGCAGGAGATCGGGGATTTCGGAAAGGACCGCAGCCATGCGCTCCAGTTCAAGTCAGATTATGACAACTGGATGAGATTGGTCAAACTGGAGGCGGACAAGAACCAGTTCTATGACCTCACGGTGAAAAAGGCTGTCGGATTGGGTGTCCTGGCCGGCGTGCTCTGGTTCGGGCTTGGTCTTTTCCTTGCAATGACCCTTGCAGGACCTTTGTCCATATTGCCTCCGCTGCTTGGCGTTGTCCTGATTGTCTATTCTGCCGGCATCAAGAAGCGGACCGCCTACGGGAATGAGCAGCATGTGATGTGGGAGGCTTTTCGAAGATTCTTGAAGGATTTCAGCCATCTGGAACGGGCAGTGATCCCATCCATCGTGATTTGGGAGCATTATCTTGTGTACGCCATTTCTCTCGGCGTAGCCACCGATGTGATACGCCAGCTCCCCCTCGTCTTTCGGGACGAGGATTTGAACGATTCCCGACTGACCTATCTGTATGGAGCTCGGTACGGATATTTTGCCGGCTTTGCCACAACATTCCACCAAACGATTCAATCGGTCGAATCTGCCGTCAGCACGGCGTCCAGTCTGGCCAACTCGGCCAGTTCATCCGCCTCGGGAAGCGGCGGCGGTTTCAGCGGCGGCAGTTCCGGCGGCGGCGGCGGCGGTGGCGGCGGAGGGGCTTTCTAGTCGGAAACATGAAACCGGACAGGGATTGGGATGACGGAGCGTCATCCGGAATGGAACATGGAGGCGCGGCATGCTGTACATCGGAATTGCCCTGGTCGTGATCGCAATCGCTTTTGTCTCGGGATACAACGGTTTGGTGGCGAAGCGCAATAAAGTGAAGAATGCATGGGGTCAAATCGACGTGCAGCTGAAACGAAGGTTCGACCTGATCCCGAATGTGATGGAAACGGTCAGAGGCTACGCCACCCACGAAAAAACCACCCTGGAAGAGGTGACGGCGGCGCGCACCCGGTTCATGTCTGCCACGACGCCGGAGGCGCGCATGAGCGCGAATGCGGAGATGACGCCTTTGCTGGGCCGCTTGATGGCAGTGGCGGAAGCCTATCCGGATCTTAAGGCAAATGCCAGCTTCATGGGACTCCAGCGCGAACTCTCGGAGACGGAGGATAAGATCGGTTTCTGCCGCCAGTTCTACAACGATGTGGTGATGGACTTCAACAATGCCGTGCAGATGTTCCCGTCCAATCTTGTCGCCGGGCTTTTCGGTTTCAGGGCGGAGCTCTTCTTTCAGGCAGGCGAGAAGGAAACTGCGGCCCCGGTGGTGAAATTCTGATATGAAGAAATTGCGTGAATCCAAGGATCTGGTGCACATCGGTTTTGAAATCGGCCTGCTGATGAAGGGCATCGACGGCATTCTGGAAATCATCGGCGGGATCCTGCTGCTGTTTTTGAGTCCGGTCAGACTCAACAGCATCATGCGCCTGCTGACGCAGCATGAATTGTCGGATGATCCGAAAGACAAGGTGGCAAACCTGCTGCTGTCCTACAGCCACAGCTTTTCCATCAGCACCCAGCATTTCGGCGTGACCTATCTTTTGTCGCACGGACTCGTCAAATGCCTGCTGATCTTCCTGCTCTGGCAAAAGAAACTGTTTGCTTATCCCTTGACGATCCTGTCATTGCTTCTTTTCATCGCATATCAGGCTTACCGGTATTTATACAGCCAATCGGCCTTTCTCATCGTGCTCAGCGTCCTGGACATCGTCATGGTCGTTCTGACGGTTTTGGAATACAAGAAGGTGAAACTGCAAAGGAAATGGGGGCACAAATGACTTCAAGGGAAATAGTTCATCAGACATTGGAATTCAAAAATCCGGAACGCGTGCCCAGGCAGCTGTGGGTCTTGCCTTGGGCCATCCAGCATTGCAGGGACGGGGTGGAAGGCATTGAACGGGACTTCCCGATGGACATCGCCGGTGTTGACGGGGGAGAAAGGGAACCGCTACCGACACAAGGTGATCCGTATGAAATCGGAACCCATGTGGATGCGTGGGGCGCGAAATTCCACAATGTGCAGCGCGGCGTCATCGGGGAAGTGAAGGAGCCCCTGATTGTCGGGGAGGACTGGGAAGATGCCGGAAAAGCCCATATCCCCTATGAATCGCTGACCATCGACCCGGACCGTATCAACAGGCAATGTGCCGCCAGTGACAAGTTCATCATGGCAGGGGAATGTCCCCGGCCGTTTGAGCAGCTGCAGTTTCTGCGCGGTTCAGAGAATCTGTACATGGATCTGGCATACAAACCTTCAGGGATGATGGCCTTCCTGGAAAAGATGCACGATTTCTACTGCAGGTGGGTGGAAGCCTGGGCAAGGACCGATGTGGACGGCATCAATTTCATGGATGACTGGGGCAGCCAGAAGAGCCTGCTCATCAATCCGGCCACATGGGTGGAAATATTCAAGCCCATGTACCGGGACTACATCGATATCGCCAAAAAATACCACAAGAAGACTTTCATGCATTCAGACGGTTATACGCTGCAAATCATCCCCCATCTGATCGATTTGGGTCTGGACGCATTCAACACGCAGATATTTTGCATGGGCATGGAACCGCTGAAGCAATTCAAGGGAAAGATCACCTTCTGGGGTGAAATGGACCGCCAGCACATGCTTGTGACCGCCACGCCGGAAGAGGTCAGGCAGGCGGTGCGCGGCGTGTTCGACGCACTCTGGGCCGAAGGCGGCTGCATCGCGCAATGTGAGTTCGGTGCGGGCGGAAAGACCGAAAACGTGCGCGCTGTCTATGAGGCATGGGATGAGGTTTTGCGGCCGGTCAGGCTGAAATGAAGGAATCGGGAGAATCACAATGAGTGAGAAAAGGAAGATTTTCCTGGTTGGCAATGCCCATCTGGACCCGGTCTGGCTGTGGAGATGGCAGGAAGGGTTCGCGGAGATCAAGGCGACATTCCGGTCCGCGCTGGATCGGATGGCCGAGTTCCCCGAATTCCGTTTCACCAGCGCTTGCGCGGCCTATTATCAATGGGTTGAGCGCAATGAGCCCGACCTGTTCGCGGAGATCAGGGAACGTGTCCGGGAAGGAAGATGGATTGTCGCAGGCGGCCAATGGATCCAGCCTGACTGCAATACTCCCTCCGGAGAAGCTTTTGCGCGGCACAGCCTCTACAGCCAGGGATATTTCCTGGAGAAATTCGGGTTGATGGCGAAAGTCGGCTACAATGTCGATTCATTCGGTCATAACGGCACCCTTCCGCAAATCCTCCAAAAAAGCGGCATGAAGTATTACGTCTTCATGAGGCCTAACAGCAAGGAAAACAAGGATATCCCCGGCAACCTTTTCTGGTGGGAAAGCCAGGATGGAAGCCGGGTCATGACATTCCGGATTCCCTTCAGCTATGAGTCGAATGATGCGAAATCGGCTGATTCTGTGCCATCAGCGTGGCAAAAACACGTCGCCACTTTGAAAATGGCTGAAGAGCAAAAGATTGATTTCATGAGCTTCTTCGGTGTGGGGAATCATGGCGGCGGACCCACGATCGCCACTCTGCACATGCTTCGGGAAATGAACCATGAATTCGGTGAAAATACGTTCATGCATAGTTCACCCAATGGGTATTTTGAAGAAATGAGCCGGGTAAAACCTGAAATCCCTGTTGTGAAAGGGGATCTGCAGCACCATGCAAGCGGGTGCTATTCCGCACATTCCGGAATCAAGCGCCTCAACAGGAAATCGGAGCACAGCCTGGCCACGGCCGAGAAGTTTTCATCCGTCGCCCATATTCTTTTTGGATTGGACTATCAGAAGGAAAGACTGACCAAGGCTTGGCAGAATGTGCTGTTCAACCAGTTCCACGATATCATGGGCGGCTGCAGCATCCAGGAGGCCTGCGAGGATGCCGTGGAATTCTACGGCGAGGCACTCGCGATTGCCGCGGATACGCTGAATTCAGCCGTGCAGAAAATATCCTGGTCGATTGACACGATGGGGGACGATGTCATCAGCCTCAGCAAGGAGAAAGACTGGAAAACATGGGAAACCGGTGACAGAGGCGTACCCCTGGTCATTTTCAACCCCCTTTCCTGGGAAGTGAAGATGCCTGTTCAGGTCAACATGCTCTGCAAGGGTGTTTCCGATGATCAGGGAAATGGTCTGGATATCCAAGCAGTCCGTTCCTCCCAGACAAACGGGAAGGACAAATGGGACACTTTGTTCGCAGGCACGATCCCCGCGATGGGATATAGGGTATATTGGGTGTTCAAGGACAAGGAAATGACGAATTTCATACCCGGAGGCGGGTTGATAGTGAAGGCGGTTTCCCTTTCCCAAGGTGAATTGACGGAGAAGGAGGATGCCCTTTCCAGAGGCATGCTGACGGCAGATGGAATGGGTATGGAAAATGATTGGGTGAGATTGGAGATGGATGATCAGACCGGATGCATCAGCCGGCTTTTCGACAAAACGAATCAGGTGGATGTGCTGCGGGGACAAGGCGCTGTCCCCATCGTCATGGATGAAACGGACAGCGATACCTGGGCGCACGGCATCTTCTCCTTCCGCAATGAAATCGGCCGATTTGACCGTGCTTTCCTGAAATGGATTGAGAGGGGTCCGCTGCGCGCGAAGCTCCGTGTCACCAGCCGATATGGCGATTCCCTGATGCAGCAGGATTTTATCCTGTACAGGGACAGGCCTGACGTTGAAGTGAAGGTCAAACTGGATTGGAGAGAAAAGCACAAAATGCTGAAGCTTTCTTTTCCCGTGAATGTCAACAACCCGAAATCCACCTATGAGATTCCGTTCGGGTTCATCGAGAGGCCGGTCAGCGGAACCGAAGAGCATGGGCATCAGTGGATTGACGTAAGCGGGCACCATGACGGCCTTGGGTACGATCCGGCATCCGATGCCGGGGAGGCGGCCCATGGCAGTTTGGATCAGGATGGAAGCCGCAAAGGATCGGAATACGGACTTTCCCTGTTGAACACCGCTAAATACAGTTACGACGTCAAAGACAACGACATGAGGATGACCCTTGTCAGAAGCCCGAT
>JANYKF010000261.1 GCA_025361665.1 Clostridiaceae bacterium | reverse complement strand
TGTCGCCATCCATGAACATCAGGATTTCGCCTTCGCCCCACCAGATGCTGTTGTTCTGCTGCCAGGCCATGAAGGTGCCCACATATTGGCCACGCCCCTGCACGGAATCGAGAATGGTGTAGAACTGACCGTAGGGTACCGGGTTTGTCCGTCTCCACTGGGCGTGAAAATACAGGGCATCGTCATCGACCGGCTCCAGTGTGTAATTGACCGTGTAATAAACGTTCCTGTCGAATGGAGAGTCATTTGTTATCGTGATTCGGGCACCCTTCCGAAAGGGCATCGGGAAGTAGCAGTTCAATCCGCCGTGCGGGTTCACATTGATGGGGATGGAAAGGATGTTTTGCGATTGCTTCCATGAATTGCAGAAAAAATCTCCCAACGGGCACTCCACGGAGGGGTTGGCGTCTCCGTCCCAATACATCCTCAGGATGAAATCCCTGTGAAACTGCCAGGCCATCGTGAACCACATATGCCGGATGACGCCCGGACCCTCGTTATCCATGACGGTAAAGGTCTCTCCGGCCTTCACCAATACGCAGGGAGAGAGTTTCCAGCCTATTCCAAGCTCCCGTGCCGCATTGGCGGACCCCTTGTGCAGCGTCGTTTCAAATGTGGCCATGCCGCCCTTTCCCTTTTCACCCGTCGGGTTTTCCGCCGTAATGGAACGACTTTCGGCATTGCTGGCCTTGAAAATATTATCCAGTCCGTAGTTCATGGCACTAGTCCCCCTTATCTGTCATGGATGCGTTCTGAAGGTTATTTCCGGTCAGTCACGATGCTAAGCACCGATGCACAGGATTGTATTTTCAAACGCCGATGCAGTAGATTTCATTTTGCCTCGTGGTCAGAATCCGGCAGCCATTGGCAGTGACGACGATATCCTCCTCCAGACTTATCCATCCATATTTTTCCAAACGTGTTTCCAGCCCTTCCACCGTAAGCACGTTGCCTTCCTCAAGCAGGCACTCGGGGCGCTGGTTTCGGAAGTGGATGAGTCCGACGCCGCCGTCATGCACCGCGCGTCCCAGCTGATGCCCCGCAGAAAACAGGGGCTCGGGGAATCCCGCATCTGTGATTCTGCCAAATCCCAGTGAAGACGGATAATCATTCCGCACGCCAGGCCTGATGGCGCGGATCATATCGGTGATTCCGTCGTGAACGCAGTGAAACAGCGATTGCACATCTGAGGGAGGTCCATCCTCCCCTTCTTTCAATGCATAAAACATGCGTTGGAAGTCCGAGCAATACCCTTCATGCCTCAGCCCAAGATCCACCTGCAAAAGCCAGCCGCTTTCCCAGGGCCTATCTGCCGGTGGCGGTGTATGTCCCATGTAAGGTACGGGCCCCATCGTCAGAACCGGGCAGTTGTATCGGCTCCAGGCACAGGAAGCGCCCTGTGCCGCAATTTGATCCTGGATGAATCCGAAAATCTCCATGCCGCCAAGGCCCGGCCTCAGATATTCCCTTAGGTGGCTGAACACCACATCGGTCCTGGCGATGGTTTCCCTTATCCTCTTGATTTCCTCCGGACTTTTCACGGAACGCAGTTCGGCGGCCATTTTTTCCGCGCTGACCAGCCTGCCGGCATACGGGGTGTCTTTCAGAGCGTCCACAAGGTTCAGATACTTGCCGTGCGGCAACCCGTCGGCAATGGAATTGGTTTTCGAGTAGTTGATGGCGATGGTGGCGGGATCCATTTCGAATAGGAAACGGATCAACTCCTCATCCGCGTTTTTCTTGTAGACCCGTACATCATCCCATACGCCTGTTGAGGCCGGGATGGCTGCGTCCAGACCCCCGACGATGGCTGTTTTCCCACCGTTCCTGGTTAGAAGAAGGTAGCCGCGTGCCAGGTCCCGGTCGCCCATCAGGAGGGGATAGACCGGGTCGCACTCATAACCGGTTTCCTGGTTGAATACCAGCCAGACATCCATATTGTGGCGCTCTAGCAAAGCCGTTGCCTGCCCAACTTTTTCCCGTATGAGCAAATCGGTTCCATAAGGCAAAACTTCCATGTCTTGCTCCCTTCAATCCATTTAACGCTGTTCGGCGGCATCCTTCAGAACCATGGCGTTGAATGTGTCTTTTTCCGTGATGATGAACCGGACCTCGCCGGGAACGGAATCGATCTGCGCATCCAGTGTCATGCTGCCGTTGCCAAGCTCACCGACAACATCCGTTTGATTGTTGTTTTGCAATACTTGCGATTTGTCGATCAGTTTCCTGTAATACTCGACGATATCCCCGGGCTTGCCCTTATATGCAAAACTGACGGCATTGATGGTCTCTCCCTGATCCAGGAACGTATCGATTTCCCGTGATGTGAACTTCACGAAGAATTCAGCCGGAACATATTTGTCAAAAATCATTGTCAGGGCTTCATTCTCAACCATTTTGTTCTCGAATGTCTGGACAACGAGACTGATTTCAGGAGATGCGCTGATATCCGCGAAGACGTCATACCGATCGATGCGTCCGGATGCGAACGCATCCCCGGAACTGTCTCCCAGGAGTTTCTGATAATGGCTGAACGCAGCCTTCGGATCTGCCGGCACATACGAGACCGAATACATCGTGTTCGCTTCGCCAATCGACATGATCGGGACATAGTAGCCGGGATACCAGTATTCATAATCGACCCGTTTTGCCGATTTGTAGCCATGCAGCTGGAGCATGGCGTCCGGAAACTGTGTCGTGATTTCAGACGGAAGCCTCGTATCCGTACCGGCTTCCGGCTGGATGGCCGTTGGTGTTTTGCCGCACGCGGAAAGAAACGGAAAAATGCAGATGGACAGGATGAAAACTCCCAACCACAGTCTGTTCTTCGCATTCATGCCCTCGCCCCCCCTGAAAACATGATGGGTGATCTCGGATACGCCTTCCCGTCAAATGAATCCGGCTTCGCTTTTTCTGATGTGGTGTTCCTGCTGTTCCTCCGACAGCATGGTGAAGTAGGCCGACCAGCCCCCCATCCGTACGCGCAAATCCCTGTGCTTTTCCGGATGGCGCTGCGCTTCCCGAAGGGTCTCGCCATCCGCGACACTGAGGGTCAGCAGGTTGCCGTTCATCGCAAGGAAAGATTTGAGCAGCCCTGCCAGGCGGACGGTTCCCGCTTCACCGGCCACATGTCGTTCTGACAGGCCCAGATCGATGGGCGAACCGATGGGCAGCAGGTCCTGATCCAGATGGCAGTATGAGCGGATGGCACCCGTGATTCCATTGGCCATCGCACCAGCAGAAGGGGAGAAATTGCTCGAAACCGGTTCGCCAAGCCTGCGTCCGTCCGCACTTGCGCCAGTTCCCTCCCCGACGGCGATATACCAGGAGAACGTACCCACTCCGGGCATGATTCTCATGGAAGCTGTCTTTTCATCCACTTCCCGAACCAGTCCGCCGTAGGACGAAATAACCCTGCGGGCCATGTCATCCGCGGCGGAAGCACCGCTTCCATACTTCGGGCAGCGGGCGAAATCCGCCCGCAGGACCGGGTACCCCGCAAAGTCGGCATTCAGCGCATCGACAAGTTCCGCCATCGCATAGCGGCCTTCCCGATACACCAGTTGCTCTATGGCGATGAGCGAGTCGATGAGGTGGCTCATCCCCTCGGCGATGATGCCGCCGATGATGAACCGCGCACCCATGTCGGTCATGTCGCGGCCCTTCTCGACCGGTCCGTCCAGCATGGCGGACAGGAGGGGCGTCGGCGCGATCGAAGAGCGCAGCGGGTGTCTGATCTCCATGTAGGCGGCGTCCCCTTCGACCAGGCGCCGGACATTCTCCATGACCTTGCCGAAAAGCACGTCGAAATTCTCAAACCCGGCCGGATCGCCTTGATCGGGTACTTCCTGCTTGCCGTCCACATGGCAGACGCCGTGGTTGAGGCTCCATTCCAGGCACTTGAGCGTATTGAGCTTGATGAAGAAGAAATCTGTACGGCCGGGAAGAATGACTTCCCAGCAGCCATTGTTTGCATAGTCGCGCGCATCCTTTTCTGCGACGCCAAACCGTGTATAAGCCTTGATGATGACCTCGTCGTTGTAGATGGCGGGCATGCCTCCGCCTGTTTTCAATGTGTCTGCAACCTGGCGGAGGAACCATTCCGGTGTTCCCTTGTGGAGCCGCACCGATACCGCCGGGTTTGTCATCCGCAAACGATGGAGGGATTCCAGCATCATCACGGAAACGAGGTTTGTCGCATCCCCGCCATCCTCCGGCCTCACACCGCCGATGACGACGTTCTGCAGCCAATGGTTGTAGGCATCGATGGTGTCCCGCACATTGAAGCGCTGCTGGCTGGTATCCGTCAGCTTGCGGCTCCGCCATTTCCGATCGTTCTCCTTCTGGATGCTTTCCACTTCCATCTGCCTGACGGCAACCTGATTGTCCTGCGCCCGTTCGTTGAACTTCAGCATCCAGCAATCGGTGATTTCCTGGGCTTCTTCCACTGTCATCCGTCCGGTGTCCAAATCCAGATCCAGATAAGGGGATAGGTATTGATCGGGCCGGCCGAGCGCGAGATAATTGCCCGTGAGCTGCATGGCGAGGTGGAGAAGCCATGATGCCTGGCATGCCTCGAAATAGCCGGTGGCGGCATGTTCCGGGCTGTGTTCCAGCGCGAGGGCGGCTCTGAGCAGTTCAGCCTTCCGTCCGGCATCCGAAGCCATTGCGGCCTTTTCGCGAAGATGCACGACGTGCCGTTTTGCGAAGATCTCGAGGCCTTCCAGGGAAATCAGCACGGACTGCAGAAAATGGCGGCTTTTTTCCGGTATCGTGTCGTTGTTCAGGGCATTTTCCGCCATCTCCCGGATTCCGCTGGTACCCAGTCGAAGCAGGCGCGGATAGTCCGGCGAGATGTGCCCGAACATCGAATAGATGCCAAGGCCGTTCTGCTCGCCCGCATGACGTTCGCAATCGGTCGCGTATTCGGGCAGGCGATCCGTGTTGCCGGGGGATCCGTCATGGAACGTGTAGCAGCCCGCGAACAATTGTCCGTCCCAGATTCCTACGGATGCGGCGGTGAGCTTCAGGCGTTCCGCCATCGCTTTGCGCACAATCAGGGGAAGGCCTGCCGTTTCCGCATTCAGGACCGACCCGTAATCCGTGATGGACACACGGGGAGTTGCCATATTCGACCGGACAGCCTCCACCAGATTCCTCACCCGCTCGGATGGAATCATGTCCGGGACTTCATTTGCATACCGCTCCAATTTCTCCGCACCGATTCCCATGAATTTCATCCTTTCAGCATCCAACCATCCTTCGTCTTCGGTCATGGTTTTGATATGAACCAGCGAAGGCGCCATGAAACCATCCTTCGTCTCAGGTCATCATCTCGACAAGAATCCCCTGCGGCGCCAATGCCGACAGCTCTTCGAAAAGGCCGTGCCGCGCCTCCAGCAGACCTGGCTGGTACTCCCGTCCAATCCATGCATATTTCGCACCAGCTGTAGCATTGTACGGCAGCAGGTGGACGGTTTGAATTCCCATCTCCCGTGCAAGATCAAACCCGGCCGAAACATTTCCGATCGTATCCGTTATACCCGGAATCAGCGGGATACGCAGGACAATCCTGTCTGTCACCGCCCGAAGCGATGCGAGGTTGTGCATCACGACTTCAGGATCCCCCGCGGTGAAATGCCGGAAAAGGCCGGTATCCGCCAATTTGAAGTCAAAGAAAAAAAGATCGGTCACTTCCGCCAGCGATAAAAGCGCTTCCTCCCGGCCGAATCCGCTGGTCTCCACGAGTGTGTGGATGCCCTCGCTTTTCAGGCACGACAGCACTTCCCGGGCAAATACCGCCTGGAAAAGAACCTCGCCGCCGGAAAGCGTTACCCCGCCTCTGCTGTTTTCATAAAACACACGGTCGGCCAACGCTTCGGATACGGTTTCTTCCACCGTCATGAACCGTCCCGATACCGACAGGGCTCCCGTCGGACAGGCTCTTGCACAGGTTCCGCAGCCGGAGCAGCGTTCGCGTTCCAGAGTGTGCAGACTGCCTTCCTGGCGATGCACACCCTCCGGACATACCGTAACGCAGCGCCCGCACCCGATGCAGCGCGTCTGTGCGAAAAGCAGCTGGGGACCGGGGCTCTGGGATTCGGGAGAATGGCACCATGCACAGGAAAGCGGACACCCCTTCAGATAAACGCACGTACGAATTCCAGGCCCGTCATGGACGGCGAAATGGTCGACATCCATCACGATTCCCCGCCGCTCTCCGGCCTGCAGGATTCCATTATTCAAGACTTGCCTCTTTCCGCTTTCCGAACAAAATCATACGCCCTGCCAGGATTCTGCACCTTCATCATCCCGCCGTCCACGCCGATGATTTCACCTGTGATATAGGCGGCTTCCTCCGAACAAAGGAACCCGACCAGGTTGGCAGCCTCCTCCGGTTTTCCGAAATAACCGGCTGGAATCTGCCGCAGCTGGGCATCTCCACGCTCCCGGATCATCGGATCGGTCATATCCGTATGAATGATCCCGGGAGCATAGGCATTGACGGTGATCCCATAGGGAGCCAATTCGCCGGCGCTGACTTTCGTCAGCAGGTTGACACCGGCTTTGGAACAGGCATAGGCAACAAGCCCAACATCGGCCAGGGATCCGGATATGGACGTAGCGTTCACAATCCTTCCCCAATGACCGTTCTTCATATGCGGGAGAACAGCCTGCGTCATGTAAATCATGCTCTTGAGATTGGTTCTGTACATATCGTCGAAGAACTCTTCGGTCATTTCTTCCAGAAAGCAGAAATCGAAAACCCCGGCATTGTTCACAAGGACATCGATGTGTCCCCAGCGCGCGAAGGCGAAAGCAGCGGCTTTCTCCGCTTCGGCCTTGAATCCGACATCCGCTTTGAATACGGTGACATCGAGCTTTTCCTCCAGAAACCTGCGGGCGGCCGCTTCCGCTTCCTCCTGACGGGATCTGTAGACGGCAAGAACCGACATGCCTTTCTGTGCGAGCAGCCGGGTTATCGCAAGTCCCATGCCCCGCGTGCCACCCGTGACAATAGCCGTGCGCCTGGGCTTTTCATTGCATTCTGCAGGATTCCGTTCCATGATGTTTGCCTCCTTGTCCGGGTACTACCCTATAAATGCGTCGAATCAATGACGGAAACCATAAAGCCAAGACGCATTTATAGTCGCTTCCTGGTGATTCGCCGCGAAGCATCTATGGTCTGTCTAGAATATCCGCAGCCGGATATGGTCGTCCTTTACGAAATCAAACCGCATGATCTTTTCGAGCGCATCCGCCATCGCTTTTTCCGATGCCTCGTGCGTCAGAAGCACAATGGGGATGCAGCTGTCCTTTTCCTGGGTTTCGAGCTGCACCATGGAAGCGATGGAGATGCCATGTTCCGCCAGCACGCCGGAGATCAGGGACAGCACGCCGGGCCTGTCCACCGTCAGGAAGCGGAGATAGAACCGGTTGGCAACCTCCCCGATCGGAACAAGATCCGAATGCTCCACGAGGCTGATGCTGCGGTTGCAGTATTTCTCGCCTTCCTGCAGCATCAGGTCCCTGGAAAGATCCACGATGTCCCCGACGATGGCGCTGGCCGTTGGCCGTTCTCCCGCACCGGGGCCGTAGAACATGGTGCTTCCGACAAAATCGCCCTGGACGAATATGGCGTTGAGCTCGTTGCTGACGGCGGAAAGCAGGTGCGAATTGCTGACGAGGGTCGGATGCACCCTGAGATCCAGTCCGCCCTTGACGGCCCGGTATATGGCCAGCAGTTTGATGGTGAATCCGAAGGACTTCGCAAAATCGATATCCTGCCTGGAGATGGCCGTGATGCCTTCCACATAGATTTTGTCGAAGGGCACCAGGCTGTTGGAAGCGAGGGATGCCAGGATGGTCAGCTTGTGCGCGGTATCTCCGCCGCTGATGTCCAGCGTCGGGTTTGCTTCCGCGAAACCTTTTTCCTGAGCGCCTTTCAGCGCTTCCGCAAATTCAAGTCCCTCCTGGTGCATCTTGGTCAGGATGTAGTTGCACGTTCCGTTCAGAATGCCGAACATGCTTTCGATGCGGTTGGCAATCAGCCCTTCCCGAAGGCTCTTGATGATGGGGATGCCGCCTCCGACGCTGGCCTCGAACATCAGGTCCACGCCGTTTTCCTGGGCGATGCGGAACAGTTCCTTTCCCCTGGTGGCAATCAGCGCCTTGTTGGCCGTCACCACATGTTTGCGGTTGCGCAGCGCCCTGCTGATGAAACTGAACGCCGGTTCATACCCGCCGATCGTCTCCACGACGATGTTGATCTCGGGATCCTCCAGGACATCCTCCACCTTCGAGGTGCAGATCACGCCCGTGAGGTCCAGATTCCGTTCCTTGATCCAGTCCAGTTCGGAAATGGTCTTCAGGCGGAATGTGAGCGTAGTGCGCGCCTTCAGCAGTTCTCCCTGTTCGAGGAGAACCCGCGCGACCCCGCTTCCCACAGTGCCCAACCCTATGATGCCGATGTTCACCAACCGGTTCTTCATCGTCTGACTCCTTCTTCATTTCCCTTCACGGCCCCATGCAATGAGGGGATGCTTGCGACACCCGCGTAAAACCATTTTAGCACCTGTCCGCCATCATTGCCACTCAATGGCCAGCATGCGAAAGAGGTCAAGACCGTCGACCGTAAACCTGACGGGTCCTTCTTTGGTCTGCTGGTCAAACCTTACCTCCCTTTCATCCGGCAAAGAGGTGATTTTGGAAACAGCACGCCCGCAATATGCCTTGCAGACGCATGATCACACCTCCTATTTCATCCCCGTCACAAGTTGACGATATGATATCATGGTTACGATCCAAAAACCAATTGTGATGAATCATATGCGGCGATTGGCTTTTTCAGGCGGCCACACGACGAACCTTTCATAATCCGTTCATCGGGGAGAAGAAGGCGCATGCAGAGAAAATCGGACAGATTCAAGCGGAATTATGTCTTCATGATGCTCGAGGGAGCCTTTTTCATGGGCGGACTCGGGTTTTTCAGCTCTTCCACGGTAATTCCCGTTTTCATCGACATGATGACGCACAGCAAGCAGATGGTTGGCCTGACCATCACGCTGGGTTCCTTCCTCATGGTGTTCAGCCGCATTGTCATCGGGCCATTTGTCCCGCACATCAGGAACCATGCGCGGTTTTCCACGCTGATCATGTTCTTGTGCCGGCCCTTGACCCTGATTCCGGCCATATTCCTTTTCACCGGTCAGGATGCGATTGCCCTGTTTTCACTGATCTTGTCCTATTCCATCCTGTGGGCCTCGGATGGGCTGCTTGTCCCGCCCTGGTCGGAAGTGCTGGCAAATACGGTGGACGAGGATTGGCACGGACGCCTTCTCGGCACGCAGATGCTTCTGGGCGGCATGGCCTCCATTGGCGCAGGGGCACTCATCAATGTATTCCTGCGAACCCCGGCATTGGACATGCGGATTGCCTTCGGATGGATTTTCCTGCTTGGCGGCCTGCTGCTGACCCTTTCCTGTTTCATGATGGCTTTCACTGAGAATTCCGAGCAGCCCTATCAAACGGGAAAAGTGGATTGGATTGGATATTACAAGAAACTGCCCCGGTATTTTTCCGTTGAAAAAGATGTAACACGTGTCATGTTCCTGCAATTGATCCTTATGTTTTCATCCATGTGCATGCCCTTCATCATCCTTTTTGCAAGCGAGTCATTGGGCATCACGGGTGGCCGGTCGGCCAACCTCATTCTCCTCCAGCTGATCGGCGTTCCAATCGGCGGGTGGCTCTGGGGGCAGGTCTGCGACCGGCTGGGCTGTGTCACGGGCCTGAAGCTGGCAGCCGGCAATTTTGTTCTCGTCGGCTTATTGCCCCTGCTGGCCCTGATGATTGGAGGAAATCCGATGTTCGTCCTGATTTCCGTCATGTTTCTGGGCGGGATCAGCGGGGGAGTCTGGACCTGCTATTACCTCTACACGGTTCAGGCCGCCCGACCGGAATCCCGATCCATCTGCCTGGTTCTTTCCAGCATTGTCACGCTGCCGGGGACGTTTGCCAGTTACATAGCCGGTTTCATCAGCGATACAATCGGCTATGTTCCCCTTTTCATCAGCTGTTCCGTCATCGCGCTGCTGGGCTTGGCCTTCTCCTTCAGCATCCGGCAGGTTGGAGCCGTTGTTCAGGAACGCGCAAAAGCAGATCAGGAACAGAAAGTTCCCGAAACAGTGTGAGAAGGTTCCGGACACGGCGTAAGAAGGTTTCGGACACGGCGTGAGAAGGTTCCCGAACCATCGTGAGCAGGCTCCGGATACGGCGTAAGAAGGTTCCGGACACGGCGTGAGAAGGTTTCGGACACGGCGTGAGAAGGTTCCGGATGCGGCGCATGTCAGGACCACCAGATGGCCAGCCAGGTAAGGGGGTGTCCGCTGCGGTTTTCCATCGTGTGCGAGGCATTCCGGGGGATTTCAATGACATCGCCCGCCTTGACCGGAGCCTCCTCATCATTGATGATGACAAATCCTTCCCCAGCCATCATGATGTAGATCTCCGCAGTCGGGTGGGCATGCCCTTTGCGGTTGCCATCCATGATGCCGTTGGTTTCCAGATGCCCGTAAAAATGGAAAAACGGCTCGTTCATTCCGGAGGAAAAAGCCTTCATCCCGAGAATCGTTCCATTGTGCGCCGGTTCGGCCTGAGCCCTGTCAAATCGGTTTATCCTGATCATGTTCCCACCCCTCCCGCAATCCTCTTTCTCTGCATCTTTTCCTTTTGGAACATTGTACCATGAAGACATCAGGCCTTCCATGACAATACCGGGTTCTATGAAAACCCCAAGATTTTCACTTTACCACCAAGGGCTAATGCAAATGCGGCTCAAGCCGACCATACAGGAGGAACAAACATGGAAGAATTCAAGGACTTGCGCATCGTGGACAACTTCTACCAGACATCCAGCTTCTTCCCGATGCCCACTGTGGTCATCGGAACACAATGCGAAGACGGAAGCACGTCATTCGGCCCCTACTCCCTCGTGTTCCCTTATTATGTAGCTGGCAAGGACTACTATGCCATGCTGCTGTGTTCCCGAAACTCTTCGAACACATCACAGAACCTGCTGGTCCATCCGCGCTGCTCCCTGAGTTTCATCCCGGACAACCATAAATACTTCAAGGAATGCGTCCGGCTCGGTTTCCCCGGCGACACGCCCGAGGAAAAAATGAAGAGCTGCCTCTTCACACCGGCAGACGGGTTGATGAGCCGTGAACATCCGGGGGAAGTGTTCCCCAAAGTGGTCAAAGAAGCCTTTCAGGTTTTCGAATGCACCTGGATGAGAGAACTGGACCATGCGATGGACGATAAGCCCGGCCAACTGGATGGCTACGAGCCGCCTTATCACGACTTCAACGGCATCACCAGCAAATTCGGAGCGCACTTCATCCTGAGGGTGGACAAGATCCTGATGAAGGAACGCCAGTATGACGCCATCATCAATGGGGTGAAGCCGGGCGGCTTTCCCCGTGTCCCCGTGGATTACGGATTCCGCGACAACATGAATTTCTGGTTGAGCCGGTTTCGTCGTCCGATCGCATTCCCGCTCCCAAGGCGTACCCTGGACATTCATGCCGTCCGCTATGCGGCTGACAGGGCGGATGATACCGTAAAGTTCACGGATGAAGCCTGCGCCCGATTGATGAAAGTGCCGAGGATTTTCCTTTCGACAGCCTTGAAGGGCTGTGTGGACTGGGCGAAGGCAAATGGGGTCACGATGATCACGGAAGAGCACATGCAGATCATCAATGACAAGCGCTCCAAAGAAAAGCGATAGTTCCGTACAGGCCAGAACAGGACTGTCTCTTTCGAGACAGTCCTGTTCTGGCATATGCCGTTTTACATGAATCCCATTGAATCAGCTTTCGGTCTTGCGTCCGATGCCGAGAACCAGATTGAGCAGGATTCCAAACAGTGCGGCTGTAGCGATGGCCGGCAATTGTGCGCCAAAGAAGGGAATCATGCCGCCGGGGAATGCGTAGTTGCCGCCAAGGCCAATGACCAGGATGGATGCAATGACGGCAAGGTTTCTCGCATCAAAAAGGTCCACTTTGCGGTTGATCATGATGGCGATACCCTGGGCGCCGATGACACCGAACAGATACACGCTCATGCCGCCAAGCACGGACCCGGGGATGGAGTTGACCGCCGCCGACAACGGTGCCAGGAAGGCGATCAGCATGGTAATGATGGCCGCGCAGCCGAGAACCGGGACGGAAAAGTTGCGGGTGATGGCCATCGTGCTGATGTTCTCGCCGTAGTTCGTGCCGGCGGGGCCCCCGAACAGGGAGGAAACGATATCGCCGAGTCCGTCTCCAATGAGATTCGAACCCAGGCGGTTCCTGATGCCATATGGCTTTTTCCCTTTCTGCTGCGCGAGATGGTCGACATAGATGTCCAACTGATAGATGTGTGCCGTGGACTCCGGGATTGTCGCGATCGCGATGGGCATGATCGCAAGGACCGCCGTCCAGCTGGGCGTCGGAAGGGTGAAATGCGGTATGGTGATGATTTCGGTTCCGAAGATATTCTTGAAGTCGATGACTCCGAGAACAGCACTCAAGCAGTAACCGACCAGGATTCCGAAGAGGATGGGCAGCTGCCCCCAAACCCCTTTCAGGTAAACGGAAAAAATCATGGTCGCAACCAGGGTTACCAGCGCGATTACCCAGGCTTTGTTTTGAGCATCCCCGGTTGCTCCGCTTCCAGCTGCGCTGCTGATTGCGTACCCCGCGAGCGAGATGCCGATGACGATTGCGATGCTGCCTGTAACTGTCGGGGGCAGGACCTTTTCAATCTTCTCCGGACCAAAGGCGTTGACGATGAGGCCTGCCGCGATGGAAACCAGACCAGACATGATGATGCC
>JANYKF010000188.1 GCA_025361665.1 Clostridiaceae bacterium | reverse complement strand
GATCTTGTCCAGCCACATCATTATCGGATCCATGATCGCGGAAATGGACCCTGCTGCAAAAGGATTGCACAGCCCTGCCAGCTCAAGCAGTTGAAGGTAAGGGCGGCTGCCGCCGGCCCGGCAGAGTCGGAGATAATCATCCCAGGCTTTTGAACGGTCATTTTCCGCTCTTTCCCAGAATTCGAAGGCACTGATCTGCGCCAGCGTGTAATCAATGTAATAGAATGGGGAAGTGAAAATATGACTTTGGCGGAACCAGTAGCCGCCTCGTTCCAAAAATGCATTATCCTCATAATCGCGGTGGGGGAGGTACTTCTTCTCAATATCCCGCCATCTGGTTTTCCTCGATTCCGGGGATGCCTCTGGATTTTCGTATACCCAATGCTGGAATTCATCAACCGCGACCCCATACGGGATGAACAGAAGGCAGCCGGACAAGTGGGCGAATTTGTATTTGCCGGTATCTTCGGCGAAGAAACGGTCCATCCATGGCCAGGCAAGGAATTCCATGCTCATCGAGTGGATCTCGCAGGCCTCAAGGGTAGGCCAGAGATATTCGGGAAGCTCGAAGTTCCGGCTTTCAAATGCCGCGAAGGCATGGCCTGCCTCGTGGGTCAGTACATCGACGTCATCTGAAGTGCCGTTGAAGTTCGAGAAGATGAACGGGGCTTTTTCATTCGCGATGAAAGTGCAGTATCCGCCTCCGGCTTTACCGGGCCTGGCCACCAGGTCCAGCAGGTCGCGGCTGACCATGAAATCGAAGAAAACACCGGTCTCGGCAGACATTTCAGCGTACATGGACTTTGCGTGATTCGTCATCCATTCCGGTGAGCCCTTCGGGACTGCATTGCCTGACAGGAAGGTGAGGGATTCGTCGTAATATTTCAGGGCTTCCAGATGCAGTCTGCCCGCCTGTCTTTCACGCAGCCGCTGCGTGACGGGAACGACGGAGCGCAGGACCTGGTCGCGATAGCTTCTCACGTCATCGGCATTGTAGTCCGTGCGGTTCATTCGCGCATATCCGAGTGCGACGAAACTCTGAAATCCGAGTTTCTTCGCAATGAAAGTACGGATTTTGACCAGTTCATCGAAGATGCGGTCAAATTCATGCTCATTTTCGGAAAAGAACAGAGTCATTGCCATCTGGGCGCGCATGCGCATCCCACGATCCCTTGACTGGGGTTCCTCCTGTGCCAGCCACTCCGTTTTCCGTCGAAATGGCCGGGTTTCTTTTGCGCAAGATGCTTTGATTATACATTGATTGTATCATATGGATATCCTGCGCAGACCATAGATGCTTCGCCCCGAACCCCAGGAAGCCACTATATATGCGTCTTGACCTTATGGTTTCCGTTATTGATTCGACGCATTTATAGGGTAGAATTGACGCACATAAAAAACCGGAATATGATGGAGCGGAACATCAGGCTCAGAACGCAAGAGAACCAATCGATGCCCAGGAGGATGCAAGCATGAACAATCTCATCCCGAGACCGGAACATCCACGGCCCCAACTCATCCGCTCCGATTGGATGAGTCTGAATGGAACATGGGAGTTCGAAATTGATCACGGATGCAGTGGTCGGGAGCGGAAACTCCCCGTGGCTGCGGCTTTGAGCGGCAGCATCCTCGTCCCGTTTTGCCCGGAAAGCACATTGTCCGGCATCGGAAACAAGGATTTCATGGCGTCCGTCTGGTACCGGCGCGTGTTCATATTGCCGGAAAGCTGGCGGGACGGCCGCGTGCTAATCCATTTCGGCGCAGTGGATTACGCATCCGAAGTCTGGATCAACGGCGAATCCGCCGGACGCCATTTGGGAGGATATGCCTCATTCAGGCATGACATCACATCATGGGTGAAAGCAGGGGAGAATAGGGTCACTGTCTGCGCGGAGGACAACAACCGCGCCGGGCTTCAGCCGCGCGGCAAGCAGGCGGACAAGTTCTTCTCTTCAGGCTGCGATTATACCCGGACAACCGGTATCTGGCAGACTGTTTGGCTGGAACATGTCCCGAACACATTTCTTTCGGCGGTGAAATATGTCCCGGATCCGGAAAACAGTGCCCTCCACATCGAAGCAAGCTTCAACGGACCTGCGACCGGCGGGGTATTCACGGCCAAAGCCTCGTTCGCCGGTGTTCCTGCCGGAAGCGCGAGCGCAATCATTGCCGGACGTCAATGCCGTGTAACCGTGAACCTGTCGCAAACCCATTTATGGGCTCCGGGCGATCCGAAACTGTATGATCTGGAAATCAGCCTTTCCGGTGAAACTTCTGCCGGAGAAATGCTTGGGGATGAAGCCGTATCCTATTTCGGCCTCCGTTCGGTCACCTGGGACGGGCATGCCATCCAGATCAACGGCGAGCAGGTTTTCCAGCGCCTCGTGCTGGATCAGGGCTTTTGGCCGGACGGCATCTACACCGCCGCATCCGACGAGATGCTTCGGAAAGACATCGAATACTCCATGGGCCTTGGATTCAACGGAGCCAGGATGCATGAGAAAATCTTCGAGGCCCGCTACCTGCATTGGGCGGACAAGCTCGGTTATCTTGTCTGGGGCGAACATGCGAACTGGGGTCTGGACATCAGCACGCCGATGGGATTGGAACGGTTTCTTCCTGAATGGATGGAAGCCATGGCGCGTGATTTCAACAGCCCGGCCCTGGTCGGCTGGTGTCCCTTCAATGAAACATGGGACGTGGATGCCCAGGGGACCTCTGACGGGTCATGGGATCCCAGGGGCAAAAAGCAGGACAACGAAGTGCTCCGCCTCATATACCTTTTCAGCAAGTCATACGACCCGACCCGCCCCGTCATCGATACGAGCGGAAACTACCATGTGGTGACCGATGTCTTTGACATCCACGACTACGAGCAGGATGTGGGGAAATTCGCCGCCAAATTCGAAGCGATGCGCACGGGCGGGAAGATGATGGCGAACGGGACGATGGAAAAAGGCGGTGAAGTCTACAACACGTTTCCGAAACGTCAGCGATATGAAGGCCAGCCCTATTTTGTCAGTGAATACGGCGGCATCTGGTGGAATCCGGCCCATGCCGGAACCGAATCCTGGGGCTATGGCAACCGCCCGACCAGTGAGGCCGAATTTCTGGCCCGCTATGAGGGACTGACGAGGACCCTGCTGGAAAACCCGAACATCTGTGCATTCTGTTATACGCAGCTGACCGATGTGGAACAGGAAACAAACGGTTTGTATACATACGGGCGCACACCGAAGTTCGATCCGGAACTCATCAGGGTCATCAACAGCCGGAAAGCGGCCATCGAAGGCTGACGCGGGAGGCGTTTGTCATTCGGAAAAACGAGCCATGAACCGTTCGATGGGAATCGCTCCGGATGAGCCTGGGCATCGGCTGTCATTCGGAAAAACGAGCCATGAACCGTTCCATGTAGTACAAGAAGACCTGATGATAGTTGGAGGCGAAGGAAAAATCGCTTCCATGGCTGCCGAATGGCATGTATATAACGGCGCAAGCCGGGTTTCCAGCTCTCCGATAGGCATCGCGCAGCCTGAGGGGGATGGACGGATCCACAATCCCGTCGTGCGTTCCCTGATACACAAGACAGGGGGGGGCTGCTTTTCTTGATGAGCAGCACGGGGTCGACCCATTGGGGAGAGCCACCAATTCCGAGTGTCGTCGAGAGCCCGATGGCAGGGTAATACGGCAGGATGCCGCGGACCCCGATGCGGTTGTCCAAAATCTCTCCATAGCTGCCATCGGCCAGCCCCAGCCCGACAGCGCAGGCAAGCTGTCCTCCGGCCGAACCGCCGGAGATGAACACACGGCCGCAATCTGCCTGCAGCTGTTCCCGGTTGTCTGCAAGATACCGGGTAAAGGTGCCCAGTTGGCGGACCATGTCATCGATGTCAAAAGGACCGGTGACTTCGTGTGAAACAGGGACGCCTGCAATGAACTTCTTCTTGTCTGCCAGACCATACTGCACGTCAAAAACAGCGTATCCCTGTCCTGCGAAGTACTTGTTTTCCTGCGCGAAATTGCCGGAACCCTTGTCCCCGATCGTCCAGGCCCCGCCATGGATGCGGATGAGGACCGGATACCCTTCAGCGGGTTTCGGGATATCTTTCGGCAGATAGGCGTCAAACCGCAGTACGGTTTCTGTCCCGTCGGCACGTGCTTCGCGCAGGTATTCCACATCCTGGGAAACGGTGCATGCACCGTTTCCCATACCGAAAATGGATTCGGGAAGAGAAAACGGCATCGTGCGAAAACCGCTCCGCATGGCGGGATTTTCCAGGCTGGTGCCAAATGCGGCATGAGTTTCCGTTGCGGCGTTTTTCAGAAGGAAAGGCGTGGAAAACAAAGGAAGCAGGCAGATAAGAAACAAGGACAGACCGGTGGCAAGAATCAGCCTGTTCACGACACGCGACCTGGCATGACGGTTTTCATGGATGAACAGCATGGCGGAAGTGAGAAACAGGTTCGCCCAGAAATAGCCGTATTCGGGAACGAAAACTTCCAATAGGCCGTTCTTGTTCCTGGCCAGCAGGGAAAAGGCCACGAAGAGGCCGAATACCAGCACGCTGCCCGGCATTGCGAGGCGCAGGAGCCGGGAAAACGGGGATTTGTCTTGATTCGTGCCGGCAGGTGCTTCATCCGATGTGCCGGACGGTTCCCGCCTCGTGGACTGGAGAGCCCGCAGCATTCCAGCCAGCAGCAGGAAGAGGATAAGGATGCCGGCAGGAATACTACGGGAGGAGACAAAGGGAACATAAAGAGAGGCCCCTGTCACCAGGAGGGGAACAGCCGCGATGACGAACAAATTGAATGACAAAAACGCTTTTTCCCACTTGCGGGCGGATTTGGTGGATGCAGGCAGAAGGGGGTTCGAGGCAATCGTCGTCATCAGGAGCCCGCCGAAAAAATTCCAGAAAACAGACTGGGCTGAAGAGCCCATTTCTGCCAGAAGCAGCCATGCTACAGTCAGAACGAGACAAATCCCATTCATCCCGGCAAAAAGGGAAGGAAGAAATGTCCGGTTTTCAAAGCGGTGTTTCCGAGCAGACTCATCCATCATGATGCACCTCGAATCCATCCTGCCATGGCAGGCATCATCTGTCAACCAGTATCCTCTGTCAATCCGCATCATCCATGGACCCCTGACTGCGGAGAAGCACGGAACATGCGCGGAATCATGATGCGGACCCATTTTATTGGCCTATCAGATGGTATATAATACTGATTGCAGAGGTCGCAAGGCAGAGAAGCGCAAGCAGCAGACCGCTTTACCACCGGGGGAGGAATCATCATGTTTTGTCCGAAATGCGGAACCCAGAATCCTGATGGAACCCATTTTTGCCAGGCCTGCGGGGCTGATGTCGGTGCGGCTGCCGGACCTTCCCATCCGAATCAACCGTCGGTACAAGGCCAGGCGCCAGTGCAAAACCAGCCGCCTTATCCGAATCAGCCGCCTTATCCGAATCAGCCGCCATTTCAGGGCCAGTCGCCATACCCGCCCCAAGGTCAGTATCCGAATGCCCAGCCCGGATGGCAGCAAGCGCCCGGATATCCGCAAGGCATGCCCATGCAGCAGGCACCGAGAAAGAAAAGCCGTATCGGCTGCCTGATATTTCTTGTCCTTCTGTTGGCTGTCGCCGCTGGAATCGTCTGGTTCCTTGGATCCATATCCTTTTTTGGGCCAAAGGATCTGGGCATGAAATATGAAAAAGCTGACTTTGCCGGGGTCCTGCAGAAAATCGGTACCCAGGTGGATGCACGTTTGCGCCCGGAAGACCTCGGTGAAGCTTTAAGCGCCATGAAAGAGGCCGGCGGCAAGGAAGTCACGGAAAACGGGAAGACCTATGTCCAGATTGACAATGACGTACTTGTCGGCATGGTCGGGAAGAATGACAAGGTGAAAAAACTGAATCCTTCCGATTATGAGTGGACATTCACGGATTTCCAGCAGAAAGTTTTCAAAATCAGCGGAAATGAGGCGTCTGCCTTTTTTAATGAAACAGCTCCCGAGTTCTGGTGGTTCACGAAGTCGCAAATCAAAGTGGCAGGTGGAAACATCATGACCAGTTCCCAACTGGACATTGCCGGGCTGACGAAAGCCCTGTACCCGGATGTGGCAAGCAAGATTCCGATTCCGCTGCCTGAAAAAGCCAATCTCTATACGGAAGGAAAGTTCTCCATCCTTGACAACCACATCACCATGAAACCGGATGTTTTCAACATTGGTCCGGTTGCCCTTCCGGGACAGTTCAAGACGGAAGAAGCCACCGCCGTGGTGGCATCCTATCTTGACCGGATCATCACATTGATTCCAGGCCTGGTCATCAACAAAATCGAGGAATCCGGCGGGTCTTTCAATGTGGATGCGCTGATCCCCCAGAAAGTGATCATCCGGCCGAAATGACGGCTCACTGCAGGACCCATGGTGAACCAAAGCAGGGCCCCCAGACGTTTTCCGAACCGTCACATCAAGCATTCCGGCGATATCCGGAGGAAAGGATCCGAATTTGGCCAGCATGCGCCTTTCCGGCAGGCACTTCCGGGTGCCCCCGTTTCCGCACCATCAGTACATGATCAGCCAGACACAGAAGTACTTTGAGCATCCGGGCATCCTGAGCGCGCTCTTCATGGACCACCGAAACATGCAGTCCCAGTTGAAAATGGGGAAACGGTTCGGCGTGATGATTCCCCGCGCGCTATTGATGGACCCGACGGGAAGCTGCAACCTGAAATGCTCCGGCTGCTGGGCAGGAGGATATGGCAAGGAAGACAGCCTTTCCTATGAGACCATGGATCGGATTGTGCGTGAAGCGGAGGAGCTGGGCGTCAAGTACATCTTCTTTAGCGGTGGAGAACCCCTGATTCGCGGGAAAGATATCATCCGCCTGTGTGAAGTACACCGGAAAGTCGGCTTTTCGGCCTATACCAATGGGACGCTCATTGATGCGGCGTTTGCTGACGAAGTGGCCCGTGTCGGAAATCTCAATCTGTCCCTCAGCATAGACGGGTTTCGTGAAAAGACAGACCAGCGCCGGGGAACCGGTGTATTCGACAAGGTGGTCCACGCCATGGATCTGCTTCGGGAACGCGGAGTGGCATTCGGTTTCTCTGCCTGCTACCATTCCGGCAACGCGGAAGAGGTTTCAGGAGACGCATTTCTGGATTTTCTTCGTGAAAAGGGATGTTGGGCCGGTTGGATGTTCACCTATGTGCCGTTGGGCCGGAATGCGGATCTTTCAATGGTATGCAGTCCGGAACAAAGAGCGGCTGTTGCTGAGCGGACCGCCTCCTATACGAAACGGCACGGAATGACCCTCATCGATTTTTGGAACAACGGCCATCTGACGGGTGGGTGTGTGGGCGGAGGCATGGGCTTCGTGCATATCAACGCCCGGGGAGATGTCGAGCCTTGCGCCTTTTCACATTGGTCGGACAGGAACATCAACCAGTCGAGCCTCGTGGAGGCCCTGAAATCCCCATTGTTCGTAAACTACCAGTCCAGACAGCCTTTCAATAAGAATCCGAAGCGAGCCTGTCCCCTGCTTGATAATCCCGAGGCCATCGCGGCAGTGATTGCCGAAACGGGTGCCTGCTCCACGGAAGGGGAAAGTGCGGAAACGGCAGTGGAATTCGCAGCGAAAATGGCACCGATCGCCGCATCGTGGGCTCCGGTGGGAGATCGCCTGTTTCACGAAATGCCTGCTGGGCGGAGGCGGAATGCCGAAGCCTTCGTTCTGCTTCAAAAACTCAGGCTGTTTGTATCGGGTCGCAAATATGTCGTTCCTGCAAAATCCTCATCCCATGATGTGGAGTCCTGATGTTCATTTTTATCTGAATTCAATTTGGGGTCTGCAGATAGCCTTGCGCTTCCAGCCAGTTGGGCCGAGAGCTGCTTCCGGTTTAACTTCCAAGGTGGTTTTCCGGGTTTATTCATGAGCCGGTTCCTGTGCCGGCTCCTGTGTCGGTTCCTGTATCGGCTCCTGTATCGGCTCCTGTGTCGGTTCCTGTATCGGTTCC
>JANYKF010000172.1 GCA_025361665.1 Clostridiaceae bacterium | reverse complement strand
TCGCGGCGAAGCACCAGCAAGACCTGTATTTGTGCCTATGTTCTGCGAAAATCGCAGTCTGGCTGCACAAATACAGGGTAGAACGCAAAAAAGACGGGTATCCGTCTTTTTTGTCTTATGAAGAAAAGCCATGCTGTCAATCCAAGTTGCCGTCAGAAGTTGCCTTCAAAGCTGTCTGCGCATGTTGTCGTCTGAAGCTGAACTACGAAAGCTAACTATGCTGCAAATCAAATTGTGCCGTTCGCTGTTCCATGCTGTGATTTCATTATATCGGTTCTTCAGCCAGGATATCAGCGGTAAAACAACCAAACTTGCAGAGGATGCAAAGGAGTTTTCAAGCTATATTCCCATGCGGAATTCGTGAAAATTGAAATAAAAAGCACGCAATTTTTGTGCAATATGGATAAGGAAAAGCAAAAGCCGCTTCCTGTGCGGATGCGGCTGCTGACTGTTTCACCGATTGCTGTCTGCATGTGGGAAGCGGGAGATTAGTAATCGAAGAAGGTTCTATAGTTGAGATTGTTCTTGTCGCAAAAATCCATCAACCCGAATATCATTTTCTTGCCGCCACCTACGCCCGTATTCAGGAAACGATACAGATGTGCGGGATCCACACCGAGTTCGCGCCCAAAACGATTGTAATTGCCACTGCATTGCATTTTCATCAATTCCATCATTTTCTCTTTACTCAACCGAGCATTCATAAAATCCACCTCAATTCAGTGTGCGTTATCTGCAAGTCATTTATATATCATGATACATGGATAAAACACAATGTCCTAACTTCATCATATTTGAAATGATTGGATTTGTAAAGGGGATATTGAAGGTTCTTTGAAATATATCCAACACAATTCTCTTGATACATAAGGTTCTTCATGAATATCCGGTTCAATTCCGCTCAATCGTGCAAACTGGTTGTTTCCGCGCCTGATTGTTCCGTTCAGTTGCCGTTCCTTGAAAAGATGGGGTATAATCATGCTTGCAGAGAAAGTTGAAAAGGATGGTTGCGCATGCATGGATAATGAGAAAATCGTAGTGGTTGTCGTGTTCGGCGGCCAATCATCCGAACACGAGGTTTCAAGGGTATCGGCCCAGTGTGTGCTGGAGAATATCGACCATGCCAAATACGACGTCAGGATGATAGGCATCACGAAACAGGGAGAATGGCTCCGGTTCGAAGGGGATCTTTCCCTTGTCGGAACAGGCGCTTGGGAAGAAATTGCCCGGAAGCAACGGCGAATCATCACCGAGGGTTTTCGCGAGGGGGCCGGAAATGGTGGCAAAGCGGTTTCCCGCGAAGGTGCCGGAAATGATGGCAAAGCGGTATCACGAGAGGATGCCGGAAATGATGACAATGCAGGTTCCCGCGAAGGTGCCGGAGATCGTTTGCAAGGGTCCGGCCGGGCATCAAGCTGCCTGCTGCTGCTGTCTCCCGACAGGGGTTCCGATCCGGAAGCCCCTGTTGATGTCGTTTTTCCCGTGCTTCACGGCCCCAATGGCGAGGATGGTTCCATACAGGGCGTTTTCCAATTGGCGGGTATTCCGTATGTCGGTTGCGGCATATTTGCCTCCGCAGCGGGAATGGACAAGACATTTTCGAAAATCGTCTTCAGCAGTGCCGGCATCCCGCAGGCGAAACATTTGACACTGCTGCGGAGCGAACTGGATGGCGGAATGGATGTATTCAGGCGGCAGGTGGCGGAAGAACTGGGGTATCCCTGTTTTGTGAAGCCGGCAAGCGCCGGATCTTCTGTCGGTGTCACCAAGGTGAAGAATCCGGAACAGCTGGAGAAAGCACTGCGGGAAGCGGCGGTGTTCGACAGCAAGGTGATGGTGGAAGAATTCATCGACGGGCGCGAGATCGAATGCGCCATACTGGGCAATGAAGAGCCGATTGCGTCCGTACCGGGGGAAGTCATTCCCTGCAACGAGTTCTATGACTACGAGGCCAAATACATCGACAACCGCAGCGAAACGCGTATTCCCGCCGATTTGCCGCCCGAGGTGGCGGAGCAGGTGCAACGGCTGGCCGTCAGGGCCTTCAAGGCACTGGGTGCATCGGGCTTGTCCCGGGTGGATTTCTTCGTGGAACACGGAACGAATCGCGTGATTCTCAATGAAATCAACACGATGCCGGGGTTCACGAACATCAGCATGTATGCCAAGCTATGGGCGGCAAGCGGCATTCCGTATCCGGAACTTGTCGACCGGCTGGTGGAACTCGCAATCGCCAGGCACAGGGCATCCGGAATATCATTCGATCGGACCATGAATAATGAGGCGGACCAAGGATGACGAGGACCGCGGGGAACGAACGGAACAAGCTTGACGGTCATTCTGCAGGGATTGACTCTGAACGGCGTTGAAAGGAATCCCAGTGACCAAAGATGTGATGATATCAGTGGAAAGCAGAAAAGAAGACAATGAAAGGAATCCCAGTGACCAAAGATGTGATGATATCAGTGGAAAGCAGAAAAGAAGACGCGGATGGTGAAATCGAATCCATGTCCTTTGTAACCGAGGGAACGCTGGGCTGCGGAGACGGGCAATGCAAAATCACCTATCAGGAAAGTGAAGTCACCGGCATGGACGGGACAACCACGACACTTCAGGTTGAAAAAGGGTCGGTGCTGCTGATCCGCCATGGGACCCTGAGTTCGCTGCTCGTGTTCGAAAAGGGGAAGACACATTATTCCGAATACGACACGCAGCATGGGGCCATCCAAATCGGCGTGACGGCCCGCCGGGTTGATGTGGATATGACTGATATGGGCGGAAAGGTGCAAATCGACTATGCGCTGGAATACAACGGCGCCCAGGGCGGCCGGAACAGCATCAGCCTGGACGTGAGGCTCAGGTGAGGAAAAGGGGAACAGGATGAACAACATTTTCGACAAAATTCGGGAAGATATTCGGTCAGTTACGAAGAACGCCTGCGATGCCTGTCTTGCCGCCAGAACCTTCAAAGTGGAATCCATTCCTGATATCAGCCTAGAAATACCTCGGGAAAAAGGCTTTGGCGATTTTTCCACAAATCTGGCCATGCAGATGGCAAAAGGTGCGAAGATGCCTCCCCGCAGGGTAGCGGAGCAGCTGATCGCCACCATGGATTTGTCCGGCACGGGCATCGAAAAGGTGGAAATGGCAGGTCCCGGCTTCATCAATTTCACCCTGACGCCAACTTGGATGCAGGAGGCCATGCGCCTCATTCGCGTCAAGGGCGGTGATTACGGGCAGCTGGACATCGGGCGCGGAAAGCGCGTGAATGTCGAGTTCGTCAGCGCCAACCCCACCGGGCCGCTCCATATGGGCAACGCGCGGGGCGGCGCGCTGGGCGACTGCATCGCGGGCGTTCTGACGAAAGCCGGATATGAGGTGACGCGGGAGTTTTACATCAACAATGCCGGCAACCAGATCGAAAAGCTGGGGCTGTCTTTGGAGGCACGTTACCTGCAGCAGCTGCAGGGCGAAGACAGTCTCTCATTCCCCGAGGACGCCTATCACGGCGAGGATATCACTGAACATGCGAAAGCCTACATCGCGGCTCATGGAGATGCGTTGCTGCGAGTCCCTTCCGAGGAACGGCGCAGGATGCT
>JANYKF010000155.1 GCA_025361665.1 Clostridiaceae bacterium | reverse complement strand
GCCGGACCGCCTGCTGGCGGATGCCCGGCGCCAGGTCATTTCGCCGGAACAGATTCTGGCCGCCGCGGAGCATGCCGCCGATGTGCTGCCGGACATCGGACATGTGCAGCAGCGGCTGATGGAAGCCAACGGCCAGACGATTCTGTATGAAACGATAGAAAAACCTTTGGCCATTGTGTTGGAGGAAATGGAGCGCGAAGGATTCCGGGTCGATCCGGACATTCTGGTTGAATACGGACGAACCATGCAAATCCGCATCCTCGCTTTGGAAAAGGAAATTCACGGGCTGGCTGGAGAAGCCTTCAATATCCTGTCCCCGAAACAACTTGGCGTGATTTTATTCGAAAAGCTCAACCTTCCTGTGGGAAGGAAGACGAAAACAGGCTATTCCACGGATGCCGACGTGCTGGAATCCCTTGCGGCCGAACACTCGATTGTCCCGGCCCTGCTGGAATACAGGCAATTCACGAAGCTGAAGTCCACCTATGCGGATGGGCTTATAAAAGTAATCTCACCGATCACCGGACGGGTTCACTCAAGCTTCAACCAAACGGTGGCGGTGACGGGCCGGATCAGCAGCACGGAGCCGAACCTGCAGAACATCCCGATCCGGACTGAAGCCGGACGACTCATCCGCAAGGCTTTTCTGCCGAAGGAAGGGTTTGTGTTCGTGGATGCGGACTATTCGCAAATCGAGCTTCGGGTGCTGGCGCACGTGACGGGGGATAAAACCCTCAAAGGAGCTTTCCTGGACGGAACCGACATCCATGCGCTGACCGCATCGGAAGTATTCCATGTCCCCCTTTCCAAAGTCACATCCGAGATGCGGCGTCGCGCAAAAGCCGTCAATTTCGGCATCATCTACGGCATCAGCGATTTCGGTCTGTCACGGGATCTTGGCATTTACCGGAAAGAGGCCGCGGCCTATATCGAAGGTTATCTCGACACCTATCCAGGTGTGCGCCGGTATATGGAGGATGTCGTCGAACAGGCGAAGAAAGCCGGGTTTGTCGAGACCCTGCTGCACCGCAGACGCTATCTGCCGGAACTGAAGAGCGCCAACTACAATGTCCGTTCCTTCGGGAAGCGGATTGCCTTGAACACGCCCATCCAGGGCACGGCGGCGGACATCATCAAGATCGCCATGATTCGGGTGCGCGACGCCCTTCGGATCCGGTGTCCCGCTGCCAGGCTGATTCTGCAGGTCCATGATGAACTGGTGGTGGAGACGCCGGCGGCCTGTATCGCTTTGGTGGAAGAAGTGGTTCGGGAATGCATGGAGGGTGCCGTGACCCTTTCCGTTCCCCTTGTGGCGGACGTCGGCCACGGTCCGAACTGGTACGACGCAAAACATTGACTGGTACCCGTTTGCGGGTGCAAAAGGGGTTTTGAACAACATGACAAAGGAGAAGCATTTATTTGTGATCGGCGTGACCGGCGGAATCGGGTCAGGCAAGTCCGCCGTTTCCGGCATGCTTTGTGAGGGGGGGGCCCGCTTGCTTGATGCGGATGCGCTTTCGAAGCAGGTTACCGGTCCGGGTATGCCGGCGTTGGAAGAAATAGCAGCCCGATTCGGGTCTGATTTGGTGAACTCCGCAGGACGTCTCGATCGGGAACGGCTTGCCGCAGTTGTTTTTGCCGATCCGGAAAAGAGAAGGGAACTCGAGGCCATCATCCATCGCCGCGTGGTGGAAGCCATCGATGGATTTTTGCGGGAATGGCGGGAAGCTGGATATAGCGGGCTTGCCGTTTTGGATGTGCCCATCCCCGTTGCTCGCGGTTTTTTGGACAATTGCGACGAGGTGTGGGTTGTGGAAAGCCCAGATGCGCTGCGCGTGCAAAGGGTGCGGAAGAGGAGCGGATGGACGGACGCGGACATCCGGGCCCGGATGTCCGCGCAGCTGCCGCCGGATGCCTACCGGGCGCTGGCCACGAGGATCGTGGTCAATGACGGAAGCTTGGCGGAGCTGCGCGGGAAAGTGTTCCGATTGATGGAAGAAGCCACGAAGAATGCGTTGCACACCAAGACAGGCGCTCAGCGAAAAAATGCCTTGGACCCTGAGTAATCCATTCATGAAGGTTTCTGCAGTCACTACCCTGAAAATGCGCTGAAAAAAATACATAATTGCAATGTTGATTCTCGTGCAAAAAGTCGATTTTCGACTTTTTCATGCAAGTTGCATTTTGCAACTTGCATGCATCCGGCGGCAAATGCCGCCGGATGGCATCGAATCACGTGATTTGGTGTGTTGAAGGCACAAAATGTGCCTTCAACATGCAGGATGTCAGAGACATCCTGCATGAAAACCCACAAAAGTGAGTTTTTACAGCAGAATCATGATTCGCGGTTTCCTTCGTTATACATGATTCTTGTGCTGTAAATACCACCGCTATCTGATATAATGGCATGGAATCATGATAATAATTTGTCAGACAGCAATAACGAAAAGGAGATGAACGCCATGCCAATGATCAACACCGTCGAAATGTTCAAGAAGGCCTATGAGGGTGGTTACGCCATCGGCGCTTTCAATGTGAACAACATGGAAATCATTCAAGGCATCACGGAAGCCGCCAAGGAAGTCAACGCACCTCTCATTCTGCAAGTGTCTTCCGGTGCCCGCAAGTATGCAAACCACACATACCTGATGAAGCTCATCGAGGCCGCACTCATTGAAACCAATCTGCCCATCGCGGTCCACCTTGATCACGGCGATACCTTTGAACTCTGCAAATCCTGCATCGACGGCGGTTTTACCTCTGTCATGATCGATGGTTCCCACCATTCGTTCGAAGACAATATCGCCCTCACGAAACGGGTCGTCGACTACGCACATGACAAGAACGTCACCGTTGAAGGCGAACTCGGCCGCCTGGCCGGAGTCGAAGACGAAATCAAGGTCAGCTCGGAGGATTCATCCTACACCCATCCGGACGAGGTGCAGGAATTCGTTGCCCGCACGGGCGTCGATTCCCTTGCCATCGCCATCGGCACGAGCCATGGCGCCTTCAAGTTCACCGGAGAGGCCCACCTGCGTTTCGACATCCTCGAGGAGATCCAGCGCCGCATGCCCGGCTATCCGATTGTGCTGCATGGCGCGTCATCCGTCATTCCGGAATATGTCGACATGATCAACAAGTATGGCGGCAAAATGCCGGGAGCCAAGGGCGTGCCGGAGGAAATGCTTCGCAAAGCGGCTTCCATGGCCGTCTGCAAGATCAATATCGACTCGGATCTCCGCCTGGCCATGACGGCTTCCATCCGCAGGGTCTTTGCAGAAAGCCCCGGCGAATTTGATCCCCGCAAATATCTCGCCCCAGCCCGTGATGAAATCCGAAAACTGGTGAGGAACAAACTCGTCAATGTCCTCGGGTGCGCCGGAAAAGCGTGATATCACACTTGATTCTGGTGTAAAAACTCACTTTTGTGAGTTTTTATGCAGGATGTCTCTGACATCCTGCATGTTGAAGGCACAT
>JANYKF010000131.1 GCA_025361665.1 Clostridiaceae bacterium | reverse complement strand
CCAAGGAAGGCTCCTACACGAACTATCTTTTCGACAAAGGGATCGATAAAATCTGCAAGAAAATCGGGGAAGAGGCAGCGGAGGTCATCATTGCCGCCAAGAACGCTTCCGGCCCGGAAATCCGCTATGAGGTGTCCGATCTGCTTTACCACCTCATGGTGCTGATGGTCGATCAAGGCGTGACATGGGAGCATGTGTTTACCGAACTTGAATCACGGCGGTAAAAAAACTGCCCCTTTCCAGATGCTGCCTTGAAACAGGATTCCGGCTGCTGATGGAAAAGGGGCAGTTGCGATTGTCCGATATGCAAATGGCGTCAAACGAATCAACGGCCGCGCGAAACCTGGAATGGCCATCCCGTGATGCCGCCCATGTCCCTCACGTCTTGAAATCCGAGTTTGCGAAGAACCTTGGCTGCCTGCGCGCTTCTGATACCACTCTGGCAGTAGACTACGATCGGCTTTTCCTTGCTCGTCAAAACCTTTTCAGCTCCTGATGCCAGCTGATCCAACGGGAGAAGCGTGCTCCCCGGGATATTCGCACTCATGTGCTCTTCTTTCGAGCGGACATCAACCAATACGAAATCCGCATGGCTGTCCAACATGTCATGTACTTCCGCCGGCTTCACGTGCCCGGCTGCCGTTGTCTTTCCAAAAAACATCCCTACATCCTCCCGTTCGCATCCCGGATCGTGCGGTCCTTCCGTGTTCCCTTGATTTTGAACGCGCCGCTTCCTCTTGTTGATGCCATTGTAACGCGAATTGAACCGGATGTATGTGATTGTGTCACTTTGCAAGCCCCATGCCGTATTCGTGCGCCGCAAGGATTTCATCCATCTTTTCGTCATGTTCCGCATCGATGACGCAGTGTTCCGGATGCTGCATCATGAACTGCAGGGTGCGGCGGATTCCCTCCCGGAAAGGAACGGTTGCCTCATACCCGGGCACGAAGCGCTTGATTTTGCGGTTGTCGTAGATGACGCTGCTGATTTTGTCACCCATCAGGCCGCCTTCCTCCTGCGGCATGAATGCGCAGATGAATTCCGACGAGACATGTTCCACCTTTGCTTCCAGGCCGGCCGCATCCGCGATTTGCCTGAGGATCTCCTCCCAGGTCATCACTTCTCCCGAAGTGATGTGGAATGCCTCTCCCAAGACATCGGAGCGTCCGAGCAGACCCGTGATTCCCTTCGCGAAGTCGGAATTGTGGGTCAGTTCCCACAGCGAGGTGCCGTCGCCGGGCACGATGATTTTCTTGCCGCGACGCATCCGATCGATCAGTGTCCAGGGCTTATGCCAGCTGTTCAGCACATAGGGTATGACCAGGTCGCCGTATGTGAGCGACGGCCGGACGATCGTGACGGGAAACCCGGTCTGCCGGTACGCATCCATCAGGGCGGCTTCACTGGAGGCTTTGCTGCGGGCATAGGCTGAAAATGGGTTTTCAAGCGGAGTCTCCTCCGTCACGATGTGGTTTCTGGAAGGTCTCTGATAGGCCGATCCGGAGCTGATGAACACGTATTGCGCCGTTCTGCCGGAAAAGAGGCGGATGTCCCTGGCAACCTGGTCCGGTGTGAAGACCAGCCAGTCCACCACCGAATCAAAGCGGTGACCGTCAAGGAGGCCTGCAACGCCTGCCTCATCCCCGATGTCCGCCTGGAGGCAGTGCGCACCGTCCGGCACGAGGTCGGGCCGGGTTCCCCGGTTCAGGAGCCACAACTCGTGACCTTGCGCCAGCAGAAGGGTGGAAACGGCCGTGCTGATAATTCCTGTCCCGCCAATCATCAAAACTTTCATGTCATATCCTCCCTTGTGAGAATGGGAACAAGAGTGAATTTGATTGCAGACTTCACGGCATTTGCCGCCGGATGCATGTAAGTTGCAAAATGCAACTTGCATGCAAAAGTCGAAAATCGACTTTTTACACCAGAATCATCTTTGCGATGATGCATTTCATTCAGCGCATTTACAGGATAGCATGAACGGAAATCAAATGCACCAGAATCATGCATGCATCAAATCAAATGCAAAATCAAATGCGTCGGGATTGGAAATTGTTCCTTGCAGCTGTATAATGAAGGAATTCGTGCGATCATCCAAGAAAATGCCTTTACTGGAGGGGTCATGCTGAATTTGAAAAAGATATTGGCTGAAAAGGGATTTCGAATGACATTCCAAAGAGAGGCTGTTCTCAAGACGGTCCGGATCTGCGAGGGGGAACACCTGACCGTCGAGGAGATCTATGACCGGACCCGGCAGAGTGCTCCGGAAATCGGCATCGCCACCGTCTATCGGACCCTG
>JANYKF010000122.1 GCA_025361665.1 Clostridiaceae bacterium | reverse complement strand
TGGGTTGTTCGTGTGTTGTTTCGCCATTTTTCCTTTTTTTGCCTTTTGTGCTGTTCGTGTGTCGATATCGGTCTTCAGACCGGGTTCAGCCTGGGCTCCGGCAGCTTCGCATACTTCAGCAGCAGGAACACGAGCACAAAGGAAATGACCAGTTCAGGTAAAAGATAGGATCCGTTATAAAGGACGGAATAGAGCAGCGGGCTCTGCCCAGCCGGCGCATAGGATGAAAACACGACAACACCAGACAGGACATGGCAGGCAAAACGTCCCAGCATCGCGACGACCGTGCCAATCACCATCCCGATGGTCTTTTTCCCAAAGAATCCGGCCACCCCCATGAACCCGAACGCGACCGGATAATCGAATATCAGGGAGATTGGATGGAACGAATATTTCGCCCCCAGGACGAAATCCAGCACACCGTACAGCGCACAGACCATGATTCCTTTTTTCCCGCCCCAGCGAAAGGCGAACACCAGCAGCGGAACCATGGATCCGGCCGTGACCGATCCGCCCATCGGCATCGGGAAAAGCTTGATTTGGCTAAGCACCCAGGCCATGGCCAAAGTAATGCCGGCTTCGGCAAGCATCCAGGTATTGATTTTCTTCATAGCCGATGTCCTCCGCAAGACGTGATGGGATGAAAAACAAAAGAGCCCGTTTGGAAAAAGAACTTCCGCGAAAATAAAAACCTCCCTGACCGATTCGGCCAAAGAGGTTCACGATGTGATTCCACATGCATGGTGCACTCCCTACGCCGGCATTATCCGTCTCAGGTTCATGGGTCGGAACTTCGCAGTTCCCTCTCAGCCGGATGGCTCCAGCTCCCCAGTCAGATATTCTCATGTCCAGTCAATGGTACTGCCGTCAGTCCTTTTTGTCAAGGCGGCTGTTCATTTTGTTGCCGTTCATCTTGTTGCCGTTCATCTTGTGTCGTTCGGTGAAATGCTCCTCTGAGATTCCATTCAACCTGCGAACTTTTTGCGCTTTGCGGTCGGCCTTGCGGCGGTCATACCAGGCCAAAAGGGCGAGCATCGGCGCGCTGACTGCCGCCGATGTGGCCTTGACCAGTTCAGGCAGCCGGCTGAACTGGTCCGGAGTATCCAGAACCAGGTAAGACCATGTGGCCGAGGGCCGGGAAGGCCCCTGAATGCTTTCCAGGATCTCACCGCCTTCGGTCACCATTTTCGAAAACCAGTCCGCCAACTCTTTTCCATGCCGGGACCACATGGTTTCATACAGCGAAATGATTTCCATGTGAAACACATCCAGTGGATTGATGTTCCCGAATGCGGCCAGGTGGACGCCTTCCCGCAGGGAAGCCATCTCCTCGAGATAATCCGCCCAGCATTGATCCAGCAGCGTCAGCCACAGACTGCGCTCCAGCTTTGTAACGGCTTCCTGCCCCGAAGCCAGGACACAGGCCTTGTACAAATCCGGCAGCATGGACCCGATCGTCGGTTCCAGCACGTCCCCCTTCAGCACGGCCATCCGTGCCTTTCGCACCACCAGCCGCTGCTGTTCCGGCATCTCCGCATATTTGGCCAGCTGGTGCCGGATATCCTCGTGATATCCTTCCACCAGTTTCTGCCCGATGTCGAATGTTCTGGTGAACGCCGGATCGCCCCAATCCGCGAATCCTTCCCCCATGCGCATTTTGAGCCTGTCGGAAAACAAATCCGAAAACCCGTTCCGGACAAAGAGTTCGTCTTCCAGGCTGACATGGAACCGGCTTTCCCCCGGATCTCCCTGTCGGCCGGAGCGGCCCCGGAGCTGCATGTCCACCCGGCGATGCTCATGACGCGC
The DNA here is from genome assembly GCA_025361665.1 of Clostridiaceae bacterium. Lineage (GTDB taxonomy): Bacteria > Bacillota > Clostridia > DSM-8532 > DSM-8532 > JAEWSN01. The sequence continues at coordinate 219 of JANYKF010000122.1, read as the reverse complement.
CGTGCCGAGAATCAGGAGGCCGCCTGCCGCGACTGCTGCCTCTCGCTGCAGCTGGTCCGACCCACCCAGCCGAATGTCTACCCCACGCCCCGCCATGTTCGTGGACACCGTAACTGCGCCGGGCATGCCCGCTTCCGCGATGATGGCCGCCTCTTCGAAATCATTGCGCGCATTCAGGGTCCGGCAGGGAATGCACTTCGCGAGCAGCATCCGGGCAAA
>JANYKF010000149.1 GCA_025361665.1 Clostridiaceae bacterium | reverse complement strand
GGTAGACGGCGGGCACCTGTACCATTACTTTGATCGTTGACGGCCATGCTTTCAACGAGCCATGACACCAGAACACCGTTCGATCGTTAGGCGCTTAGGAGGCCATCGGCATGGAGCTGGATCTGAAGAACCGCACGGCGGTTGTGACCGGAGGCGGCAAGGGCGTGGGAGCCGGCATCAGCCGGAAACTTGCCGCTGAAGGCGTAAAAGTCCTGATCATCTGCAATTCGAATCAGGAGTTGGCAGAGAAACATGCACAATCCCTGCGGGATCTCGGCGGAACGGCGGAAGTCTACCAGGCCGATGTCGGCGACCGGGTGCAGGTGGATGCCATGATGCGGCATGCCGTCGAAAGATTCGGCGGACTCGACATCATCGTGAACAACGCAGCCTGGCAGCCGAACCTGGATATCGACGAATACACCGAAGAGCAGTATGATGACATCATGCGGATCAACCTAGGCGGATATTTCCGGTGCATGCAGGCCGCGATTCCATATCTCAAAAAAAGCGATGCGGGCCGCGTGATCATGATCTCCTCGGTTCATGGCAAGCGGCCGGGCGACTTTGATGTATGCTACTCCATGACAAAGGGCGGCATCAAGATGCTGGTGCGCGAGGCGGCACTGGAACTGGCGGAATATGGCATCACCGTCAACGCCATCCTTCCGGGCGGGGTGAAGATCGAGTTCAAATCCGGTTTTTCAGCCCCGTTCAAGACGATGCGCAGGATGCGGGATCGCAAGTACACTTGGGCACCGCTCCGGCGGATGTGCGTGCCGGACGATGTCGGAAACCTCGTGGTCTTCCTTGCATCGAAAGCGGGAGATTACCTCACGGGAACCAGCATCCGCATGGATGGCGGGTCGATGCTGCTGTGAATGGAAGACGGTTCGATGCTGCACGGCAGACATCTTTGCAAGAACTAAAAGAATACTGACATGGAAAAACGGGTCCCGGAGAGGGTCCGAAACAGATGCAGGGCGTGGAAACGCGACCCATACAAGGAGGATCTGACAATGAAATTCAGTGCAGAGGAAGACATCCGGCAACTGACCCCGCTGTGGACCGGCGAACGGTTCGAAGACGGCCGCCCGAAGGTTTCCGAGGACATTCTGCGCCGCATGCGCAAAATCACGCTGGAAGAAGCCTGGGGTCCCATTTGGAATGAAGGGTTCAAATACCAGTTCCAGGGAGATTTCAAGATTTCCCATCCCGGCACAATCCTCGTGGGCAGGGCTGTCACGGCGGTCATGGTGCCGAAAAGGCCGGATCTGGACACGACGCTCATGAATTACGGCATCAAGGAAGAGGGCCGGCGTGGCTTCTTCAATCAATGGGTCATCGATTCCCTGGTGGAAGATGACGTAGTCGTGATAGACTTGTTCGACAAGATTTTCCAGGGAACCTATGTCGGCGGCAATCTGTCCACTGCCATCGCCGCCCGAACAAAACGCGGCGGAGCCGTCATTTGGGGCGGGGTGCGCGACCTCGAACAGATCGTGAAGATCCCGAACATGCAGACGTATTATCGCGGCAATGATCCGACCGGCATCGCGGATGTGACCATGACGAGCTTCAACGGACCCACCCGCATCGGAAATGCCATCTGCATGCCGGGTGACGTGGTACTCGGAACCCTTTCCGGCGTCCTGTTCATTCCTCCGCATTTGGCGGAACGCTGCGTCGTCGGCGCTGAAAAATCGCATGTCCGGGACATTTTCGGGTTCGCGCGGCTGGCATCCAAGACCTATTCCACCGCGCAGATCGACATGGCCTGGACCGTGCCGATGTGGGAGGATTTCATCAACTGGTTCGCCACCGACCCGGAAGCGGCGGAATACTGCCAGCTTTCGTGGGAGGATGAATTGAAGGAAGCGAAGACCCGTGAAGAGAAGGAACACGCACCAGAAGTCCGGCTGTAATTTTCCAGACGATGCATACTCAATAGTAACTAATATGAACCAGTTATGAATATTGAAACTACTTTTCTTCTGATACTGCAAATGATATAATCATGGTGGCTTGAACGGCATTGGTTCTGACTTGCTTGCAAGTCGGCCATGCCGTTCATCGATTATATTACACAGTTTTGAAGCGTTACGAAACGGAACGATTCGAATCCGAAAGGGGTACATCATGCAATACCGTCCATTTGGCAACACAGGCGTCAGCATATCCGCGCTGGGGTTCGGCTCCATGCGCCTGCCAAGCAGCACCGTCGACGGAAAGGAAGTCTTCGATACGGAAGAAAGCATCCGCATCATCCACCGCGCATTCGAACTTGGGGTCAACTATATCGACACCGCTCCGTATTATTGCGACAGCCAGAGTGAGATCATCGTCGGCAAGGCACTGAAGGGCTGGCGGGACAAAGTGTATGTCTCCACGAAAAACCCGATTGAGAATTCTTCAGGGGAGGATTGGCGCGCACGCCTCGAGAAATCCCTGAAAAACCTTGACATCGATTATATTGACTTTTACCATATGTGGGGTATCAGCCTCGAGGCGTACAACAATGAGATCAATGTGCCGAACGGCCCGATGGAAGCTGCTTTGCGCGCGAAAGAGGATGGGCTCATCAAACACATCGTCTTTTCATTCCACGACAAGGCGGAAAACCTGATGCCTTTGATCGACACGGGAAATTTCGAAACGATCCTGCTGCAGTACAACCTGCTGGACCGTTCCAATGAAGCCGGTATCGCCTATGCAAAGGAAAAAGGCATCGGGATTGTGGTCATGGGTCCCGTTGGCGGTGGCCGCCTCGGCATGCCGTCGGAAGCCATCCAAAACCTGCTTCCCGGCAAAGTGAGCAGCAGTGCGCAGCTCGCGTTGCGCTTCGTGCTGGCCAATCCCGGCGTATCCTGCGCCCTGTCCGGCATGGGCTCCATGGCGATGGTGGAAGAGAATTGCCGCGTGGCTTCCAATGACGCACCTTTGTCGGAAGCGGAGCTTGTGCAGGTCAACACCTCCATGGAAGAAAACAAGCGCATGGCGGAACTGTACTGCACGGGCTGCAACTATTGCATGCCATGTCCGCAGGAGGTCAACATCCCCTTGAATTTCCAAATTATGAACTACCACCGCGTCTATAAAATCACGGATTATGCCAAGGAACAATACAAACAAATCGGCACGGTGGACTGGATGAAGGGCAAAAACGCCGCCGCCTGCATCGAATGCGGGATTTGCGAGGACAAATGCCCCCAAAAGATCGAAATCCGCAAGCAGCTGAAGGAAACGGCCGCCGTACTCGGTTAGGCTGAAAAAAGCCTGATACCCGTGAACCCGGCCTGGCTGGAACAGGTGGAAACGGTTTCCCATCCCTGACAGGCTGCGGAAAAGGAACGGAGGCGCTGATGAAAGATCAGAAATCTCTCCTCGGTGAATTGCGGGCATTCCAACCCGAAACCGGAAACCTCGCCTTCTGGTGGCTTGGCCAGATGGGGTTCGCCATCAAAGCCGCAGGCCGGCTTCTGCTGGTGGACGCGTTCCTGTCCGACCATCAGGGCAGGGTCATCCCGCCGGCCTTGGATGCCGATGAGCCGGAACTGGCGGATTTTGTGCTGGGCACGCATGACCACACCGACCACATCGATCGGGCGGCCTGGGTGCGCATGGCGCAGGTGAGTGCCAGGGTCCGGTTCATCGTGCCGGAATTTCACCGGAAAAGCGTAACTGCCCAATTGGGCATATCGGAAGACCGAGTCATCGGAGTCGATGAAAACAAGCCGTTCACCGAAATAGGGTTGGCAATCCGTGCCATCCCTTCCGCGCATGAATTCCTGGACACGGATCCGGCAACCGGAAGCCACCCGCATGTAGGCTACATCATCGAAGCGGATGGGTTGCGCCTCTACCATGCGGGAGATTGCTGCATTTATGAAGGCATGCTTGCGAAACTGAAGCAAATCGGCCGGTTCGACGTGATGTTCGTTCCCATCAACGGCCGGGATGGCGTCCGGTACCGGCATCACATCATCGGCAACATGACGGCACAGGAAGCCGTGGACCTGGTTGGCTGCATCCGTCCGGGACTGGCTGTGCCGGGCCATTACGAGATGTTCACCGGAAACTCCGGAGATCCGGCGCTGTTCGCGGACTACCTTCATGCCAAGTACCCCGGCATACGCTGCTGGACAGGGGAGCATGGCGTGCGCGTCGATGTTGCCGCTGGTGGCTGATGGTGGACTTTCGTAATCAGCATGTCAGGCAGTCCGGTTCATAACGGTACGCACAGCCATTCATCAGGTTTGAGTGATGAAACGGCACAAAACCGGGAGTCGCCGATTCCCGGTTTTGTGATATACTTGGAGCAAGAGGGCTTTTGGTATTCGTTCTGGCCCGCTTTGGCATACCGCAAGGACAACCGCAATTCAGGAGGTGGCCGTCCGCAAAGGACGGCGGAGCATTCATGATCAATGTAACCGGGGTCTCCCTGCGATATGGGGACAAAAAACTGTTTGAAGACGTCAACGTCAAGTTCACGGCAGGCAACTGCTACGGGGTCATCGGCGCCAACGGGGCCGGCAAGACCACTTTCATCAAGATCCTCTCCGGCGAGGTGGAGCCGAATGAAGGATATGTGACGATCACGCCGGGAGAGAGGCTGGCCATCCTCAAGCAGGATCATTTCGCCTTCGACGGGCTTCCCGTGCTGGAAGCCGTCATCATGGGCCATCAGCGCCTCCATGACATCATGAAGGAGAAGGACTTGCTCTATGCCAAGGCCGATTTCACGGAAGCGGACGGCATGCATGCCTCCGAGCTTGAGCATGAGTTTGCCGAACTCAACGGCTGGGACGCCGAAACCGATGCGGAAAAGCTGCTGATGGGCCTGGG
>JANYKF010000107.1 GCA_025361665.1 Clostridiaceae bacterium | reverse complement strand
TGCGAAATCGGCCAGGACATCAAGGTCTTTCCGATGGTAGCGCCTGGAAAGCCCATTCATGAAGTCGTCATTGAGGCAGACATGTCGTGATGCCGGTACAGGATTGGCATGACGCTCCAGGTGAGAAAATAGGATTGTATCGTCACGACATCATGTAGTCGTTACAATAAAATCGGAAAGGATTACCATCATGAATCCGATCCTCACGCTGACACTCAATCCCGCCATCGACCAGGTGATCGAGCTTGACCGCCTGGTCGTTGGTTCCATGAACAGGGCTCTGTCCAGCCGTCCCATGACAGGGGGCAAAGGCATCAATGTGGCGCGGGTTCTGAAAGGGTTCGGCGTGGAGGTCATGGCTGCGGGGTTTTCCGCCGGTTCCGGCGGGGACGCCCTGCGGCGCACCCTGGATGAGGAAGGCATTGCCAACCGCTTCGTGACTGTGCCGGGCGAGGTCCGGGTGAACCTGAAAATCCATGACGCTTTCGACGGAAAGACCACGGAAATCAACCAACCCGGTTTTTCCGTGGACGAGGGTTCGCTGGCGAAGCTGCGGATGTCGGTGGATTCCCTGCTCGGGGAAGCGTCCGCCATGGTGCTTGCCGGGAGCCTGCCAGGCGGCGTGCCGACCGGGTTGTACGGGGAACTTGTCCTGTCTGCCATGAAGAGGAAGGTGCCGGTATTTCTGGACGCGGATGGCGGGAACCTGAAATCCGGCCTGGAGGGGCATCCATTCGCGGTGAAACCGAATCGGGATGAATTGCGGCTCTTTTCCGGCGTGCCGCTCCATTCCCTTGACGACTGGGTTCGTGCCATGCGCGGGTTTCGACGGTTCGGGACGGAAATGACAGCCGCCACGATGGGCCCCGAAGGAGTGATCATGCTCGATGGCGAACGTGCCTGGCATGCGGCAGGATGGCCCGTCATTCCGGCCTGCGCCACCGGTGCGGGGGATTCCACGCTGGCGGCGATGGTGTATGGATGGATGAACGGATTGTCCCCGGAAAGGGTAGTGGCCCTGATGAGTGCCGCTGGCGGCGTGACGGCCGGGAAACCCGGGGTTGCCTTCTGCTCGCTGGATGAAATGCTGGAAGCCGCGAAACACATTATCGTCAGGTCCGTCGGCGGCTGATCGCGCATCCGGAATCATGCCTCGTATGGCTCCTTCCTCACCATCCTGCCATGTTCCCCGTCCATACATTGTCAATCCTATTGTGATTGCGTATAATTGGAAAGCAGGGTGCCGGATTCCACGGAGTCCGGCATCATTGCCTGCATTTTTCAGAAACATTCACTGGAAAAACCGAATGACACGGAGGATGAAGGATGGGAAGATTCTTTGGCACGGACGGTGTCCGTGGCGTTGCCAATATCGAACTGACGGGGGAACTCGCCTTCCAGCTGGGACGCGCAGGGGCTTACGTGCTGGCGGGGGAGACGCACCACACCCCCCGCATCCTGGTGGGCAAGGATACCCGGCGTTCCTGCGACATGCTCGAAGCCGCTCTTGTGGCTGGCATTTGCTCTGCGGGCGCCAATGCGGTGCTGACAGGAGTCATTCCGACCCCGGCTGTCGCCTGGATGCTCCGGACCGGCGGTTTTGACGCAGGCGTCGTCATTTCCGCCTCTCACAATCCCGCCGAATTCAACGGCATCAAGTTTTTCAATGGGGATGGCTACAAATTGCCCGATGCGCTGGAAAATGAGATCGAGGGCATCATGCTGGATTCCATCCAGGACATTCCCCATCCGACAGGAGCCCTACTGGGCACCATTTCCCGTATCAATTCCGCGCAGGATCAGTATGCGGCATTCGCTGCCGGGACGATCGGGGACCGGCTCGATGGAATGAAAATCGCCATCGATTGCGCCCATGGCGCCGCATATGAAGTGGCCCCGAAAGCCCTGCGCGATTTGGGGGCCGAAGTCCTCGTGATCAACGACGCGCCGGATGGTATGAACATCAACCAGGAATGCGGTTCCACGCACATGTCGGGACTGGCCGCCTTTGTGCGGACGCACGGGTGCATGGCCGGCCTCGCATTTGACGGCGATGCG